>CANGSD010000114.1 GCA_947455875.1 Comamonadaceae bacterium | reverse complement strand
GAGGAGGAACGACGCCTGATGTATGTGGCGATCACGCGGGCGCGCAAGCGTCTGTACCTGAGTCACTCGCAAACCCGCATGCTGCATGGCCAGACCCGCTACAACATTCGCAGCCGCTTCTTCGACGAACTGCCCGAACACGCGCTCAAGTGGCTCACGCCCAAGCAGGCACCGATGCCTGTACCCTCCTTTGGCTTCGGCTCAGGCTATGGCGCGGGCCGCGGTCAGGCCTATCCGCGCGACTTGGCGCCTGGGCACTTTGCCAATCCGCCCGTGCCGCCGCAGAAGGCCGCACCCGCGCACGGACTGCGTTCGGGCATGCAGGTGTTTCACAACAAGTTTGGCGAGGGCACGGTGCTGATGCTCGAGGGCAACGGCGATGACGCACGGGCGCAGGTGAAGTTCGGTCGGCACGGCGTGAAGTGGCTGGCCCTGTCGGTGGCCAAGCTCACGCCGGTGGGCTGATCACTCGGCGGTGGGGGCGACGTCGGTCGGCGGCGACTGCGCGTCGTCGGAGAAGCAGGCCTCGAAACTGAAATAGATCGAGGTGGAGAACATCGCCGCCAGGAGCAGTGCGGTGGGCATCATCACCGTTTGCGCCAAAGTGGCGCCGCCGATGAGGCCGCTGGCCACGCCGAGCAGCGACCCCACGACGATGAAGACAGCCACCCAGGCCAGGCTGTACACCAGGTGGGCGCCGAAATTGCGCAAGACCGCGACGAGGCTGAAAAACAGGCTCTTGGCCGGCGTGACGCCGTGCCAATGCACCAGGGCCGGGGCGTGCCAGAACATCAGGAACAAGGGAATGTGCAGGGCCAGGGCCAAGGCGGTCGCGGCGTTGATCGGGGCGCCTTCAGGACCCGGCATCGGCGTGCCGGCCAGCAGCGTGGCCAGGCCGGTGGCCAGCATCGATCCCACCGTGTAGATCGCACCCAGCACCAGCATGGCCCGCAGCCGCTCGCGGCCCCCGCGGAAGGCGCTAAACAGGATGGAGGGCATGGGGAAGTTGCCACGCTGGGCCTCGGCCGAGGCTGCCATCAGGCCCAGCGTGGCGGCGGGCACCAGCATGCCGGCCAGCACCGGGCCGACCACCGGCACCAGGGCCATCACCATCACCATGGCCATGTACATGAAGAACAGGCCGGACAGGGCCAGCGGCTGGCGGAAGAAGGTGCGCATGCCGGCGCGGACCCATTGGATGCCGGTGCGCGCAGGAACGACGTTGAGTTTCATCGGCGCAATTTAACGCGGTTTGACGATAGGCGGGGCGCGCGGCGGGCCTCAGGCCGCCAGCGGATGGTCCAGGCGCTGACGCAGGACGCGCTCGAAATGCGCCGGGTCATGGGGCTTGAGCATGCTGGCCTCGCGCGGCAGGTGAAAGTCCCACAGGCGCGAAATCCAAAAGCGCAAAGCCCCTGCGCGCAGCATGGCCGGCAGCAGGCGTCGCTCGGCGGTCGTCAGGGGGCGCTGCGCGCAATACGCGTCGAGCAAGGCGCGGGCACGCGGCGCGTCGTGGGCACCGGTGGCCAGGTCGATGCACCAGTCGTTGAGGCACACCGCAAGGTCAAACAGCCAGGTGTCGACGCCCGCGAAATAGAAATCGAAGATGCCCGTGAGCTCGGGGCCCTGCGGGCCGTCATCGAACATCACGTTGTCGCGAAACAGGTCGGCATGGACCGGTCCGCGAGGCAGGGCCCCATACGCGGCGCTGGCGGCCACATGGTTCTGATAGGCCAGCTCGCCTTGCAGCAAAGCAGCCTGGTCGGCATCGAGAAACGGCAAGACCACCGGCACGGTCTCGTTCCACCAGGCGAGCCCGCGCAGATTCAGCTGGCTACGGTCGTAGTCGCGCCCGGCCAGGTGCATGCGCGCCAGGGCCGCGCCGACGCCGGCGCAATGGGCCTCGGTGGGGGCCAGTTCGCTGCGACCGCGCAGGCGATCGACCAGGGCGGCGGGCTTGCCGCAGACGGTGTGCACGATGTCGCCACTGGCATTGCCCTGGGGGTCGGGCACCGGGATGCCGCGCTGCGCCAGGTGCTTCATCAGGTACAGATAAAACGGCAGCTGCTCGAAGGACAGGCGCTCGAACAGGGTTAGCACCCACTGACGGGTCTGACCCTCGCGCTCGCTGGTGACGAAGTAGTTGGTGTTTTCGATACCGCCCTGGATGCCTTGCAGTTCGACCAGGTCGCCCAGGTTCAGGTCACGCAGGAATTCGCCCGCCGCGTCCGCGGAAACTTCGGTAAAGACGGCCATGGCGTGAACTCAGAAACGCAGCACGTTCCAGAAGCGCTGGCCGCCGGAATTGTCCAGGCCCTCACGCGGATCGCGCGGGCGCCCACGGATCATGGACGCGGGCTGGACCTCGTAGGCGGGCACGCCCTCGACCTTGGGCTGGACGGTGATGCTTTGGGTCTGGCCGCCCACGCGCACTTCGTCGATGCGGCTACCGGCATCTTCGTGGCGGATCCGCTCGATCTTCTGGTTCTGGCGGCCCTCCAGCGGCTCAGGGGGCGCCGGAACGGCCGCAGGAGTCTGGGCGACGGCCAGACCGGCCAGGCCCAGGAGGACAGGGAGCATCAGGATCGTGCGCATGGGTGCATTGTAGGAGGGCCGCCGGCCAGGCCCACGGGCACAATCGTGACATGAGCGAGCCCCAGAACCTGCCCCCCGAATCGGCGCCCCGCCCCACCCTTTTGCTGGTCGATGGCTCCAGCTACTTGTACCGCGCCTTTCATGCCATGCCCGATCTGCGCGCCGTGCCGGGCGACCCCACCAGCGCCGCGACGGGCGCGATCCGGGGAATGATCAACATGATGCAGAAGCTGCGCAAGGACGTGCGCGCCGACTACGCGGTGTGCGTGTTCGACGCGCCGGGCAAGACCTTTCGCGACGAGCTTTATCCGCAGTACAAGGCGAACCGTTCGTCCATGCCCGACGACCTGCGCGCCCAGGTCGAACCGATCCACGAAGTGGTGCGCCTGCTCGGGTGGAAGGTGCTGGGCGTGCCCGGCGTGGAGGCCGACGACGTGATCGGCACCTTGTCGCGCCTGGCCACGCAGCAGGGGTTGGCCACTGTGATCTCCTCGGGCGACAAGGACCTGAGCCAGCTGGTGAACGAGCACGTGATGGTGATCGACACCATGAACGACCGCCGCCGCGATGTGGCCGGCGTGACCGCCGAATTCGGCGTGCCGCCCCACCTGATGGTGGACTACCAGACCCTGGTGGGCGACACGGTGGACAACGTGCCGGGCGTGGACAAGGTCGGGCCCAAGACCGCGGTGAAGCTGCTGACCGAATACGGCTCGCTTGATGCGCTGATCGCACGCGTGGGCGAGGTCAAGGGCGCGGTGGGCGAGCATCTGCGCAAGGCCCTGGACTGGCTGCCCACGGGCCGGGCCCTGGTGACCATCCGCACCGACTGCGACCTGAGCGCGCACCTGCCGGGTCTGCCCGCCCTGGACGACATCGTCCTGGGCGGCCAGGACAGCGACGCCCTCAAGGCCTTTTACGAGCGTCATGGCTTCAAGGGCCTGGCACGCCAGCTGGACGCGCACGCCCAGCCCGAGGAGGAAAAGGGCCGCAAGCCGCGGGGCGCCCAACCATCGCAGGGCCCGGACCTGTTCGATGTGCCCGAAGCGCCCGTGCCCGGCGCGACCCGCGAGGCCACCAACCTGCAGTACGAGACGGTGCTGACCTGGGTGCAGTTCGACACCTGGCTCGCACGGATCGAGGCGGCCGATCTCGTCGCGGTGGACACCGAGACCACCTCGCTGGACGAGATGCAGGCGCAGATCGTGGGCCTGTCTTTCAGCACGCAGCCGGGCGTGGCCGCCTACATCCCGCTGGCACACGCCTATCCGGACGTACCGGTGCAATTGCCGATCGACGAGGTGCTGGCGCGCCTGAAACCCTGGCTGGAAAACCCCACGCGCAAGAAGCTGGGCCAGCATGTGAAGTACGACCGCCATGTGTTCGCCAACCACGGCATCGAAGTGGCCGGCTATGCCCACGACACCATGCTGGAAAGCTATGTGCTGGAGGTGCACAAGCCCCACGGCCTGGCCAGCCTGGCCGAACGGCACCTGGGACGTGGCGGGGTCGATTACGAATCGCTCACGGGCAAGGGGGTTCACCAGATCTCCTTCTCGCAGGTGGCCATTGAGAAGGCTGCCGACTATTCCTGCGAAGACGCCGACCAGACGCTGGACGTGCACCGCGTGCTGTGGCCGCGCCTGGAGCGTGACGAGAAACTGCGGTTCATCTACGAACTGGAAATCGCCAGCAGCGAGGTGCTCTATCGCATCGAACGCAATGGCGTGCAGATCGACGGCCCCACACTGGCGCGCCAGAGCGCCCAACTGGGGCAACGCATCGTGCAACTGGAGCAAGAGGCGCACACGCTGGCGGGCCAGCCCTTCAACCTGGGCAGCCCTAAGCAGATCGGCGACATCTTCTTCAACAAGCTGGGCCTGCCCGTGGTGAAGAAAACCGCGACTGGCGCACCGAGCACCGACGAAGAGGTGCTGGAGAAGCTGGCCGAGGACTACCCGCTGCCGGCCAAGCTGCTGGAGTGGCGCGGCCTGTCCAAGCTCAAAGGCACTTACACCGACAAGCTGGCCCAGATGGCGCACCCCCGCACGGGCCGGGTGCACACGCATTACGCGCAGGCGGTGGCGGTGACGGGGCGGCTTTCGAGCAACGAGCCGAACCTGCAGAACATCCCGGTCAAGACCGCCGAAGGACGGCGCGTGCGCGAGGCCTTCATCGCCGCGCCAGGCCACCTGATCGCCAGCGCCGACTACAGCCAGATCGAGCTGCGCATCATGGCCCACCTGAGCGAGGACGCCGCCCTGATTCGCGCCTTCAACGAGGGACTGGACGTGCACCGCGCGACGGCTGCCGAGGTCTTCGGCGTGGCGCCCGACCAGGTGTCCAGCGAGCAGCGTCGCTATGCCAAGGTGATCAACTTCGGGCTGATCTACGGCATGAGCAGCTACGGCCTGGCCAAGAACCTGGGCATCGACAACACCGCCGCGAAGAACTACATCGAGCGCTATTTCCAGCGCTATCCGGGCGTCAAGCAGTACATGGACGAGACCCGCATGACGGCCAAGGCCCAGGGTTATGTGGAGACCGTGTTCGGTCGGCGCCTGTACCTGCCCGAGATCAAGTCACCCAACGGACCGCGCCGCGCAGGCGCTGAACGCGCTGCGATCAACGCCCCGATGCAGGGTACGGCCGCCGATCTGATCAAGCTGTCGATGGTGCAGGTGCAGGACGCGCTCGACGTGCAGCAACGGGGCACGCGCATGATCATGCAGGTGCACGACGAACTGG
>CANGSD010000113.1 GCA_947455875.1 Comamonadaceae bacterium | reverse complement strand
CGCCTGTTTAATCAGTACGGCGTGATGGCCGTGAGCGCACAAAAGCACCCGCATGTGAAAGCGGCGCAGGCGCAGAGGTTCGTTGACTGGGTGATTTCACCGGCGGGACAACAGGCCATCGCGGGTTACCGTATCGGGGGGGAACAGCTCTTTTTCCCGAACGCGAACAGCGGACGCTGAAGACAATCCGAAACCAAGATCAGTGGCTATTGACCCAGTTCTCGATCACCAGCCCTGGGTAGTGTCGAAAATCGGTTTCGTTGTTGGTAACCAGGGTGACGTCCAAGGACAGTGCATGTGATGCGATCAGCTTGTCCAAGGCGTCCTTGTTTCGTTCGCGGTGGGCGGCGCGCAGCGGACCATAGGCGTGAGCCGCGTCCGCATCAAAGGGCGCGACCGGAATATCTTCGAGCAGGTTCGCGAGGGCCTGCGCATTGCGATCACGTGCATCCCCTGAGCACGCCACCCCGAACGCCAACTCGGCGTGGGTGATGGCCGAGATCACGACATCCCCCGCGTAGCATTGGGCAAAGCGCGCACGCACCTGCTGCGGCTGATGCTTCATCAGGTAGATGCAGATGTTGGTGTCGAGCATGTAGCGCGGCCTCATAGGGCCTCGCGCTCGCCTTCGACGTTGAGGCCACGGCCCTGGGCCATGAAGTCAGGGGAGAAGCTGGCGAACTTGGCCAGAACATCCCCCATGCGGCGTTGCGCCGGCCGGATCCGCAATTCATCGCCGTGACGCTCGATCACCAGGTCCATGTCCCAGCTGCTGTAAGCCAGCTCGGCGGGAATGCGAACGGCCTGTGAATTGCCGTTTTTGAATAATTTAGTACGCGACATGAGCCTCCCAACGGATGTACACGTACATCCTAATGGGATCCAGGCCGCTTGGCAACCCGGACCGGCTTACTTCTTCGGCCGGTTGAACCAGTTGGCCAGCATGAACAGGCCAAAGACCACGAACATGATGATCAGGACGGTTTCGACTTTCATGGTTATCTCCTTGCTTCAATTGAATCGTTGGATGGGGGGCGCAGCAACGGCGCCATCAGCACCAGGGTGCCTAAGAGCATCAGCAGTTCGATGACGTACACGGCTTCATAGCCCGCCAGCGAACCCCACGGCGAGGCTATCACGTCACGCAGGATGCCTCCCAGGCCCATGGCCAATCCCCCCGCAGTGGCTTGCACCGCGCCCCAGGCGCCCAGGGCCAGGCCGGCCTGTTCGGGCGGCGCCATCTGCATGGTGGACGTGAGCGTGCCATGGCCAAACAAGCCGCCACCAAAACCAATCAGGAAGGTGCCTGCAACGAACAACGCCGGCGCCGCCAGCGGCGCGGCGGCGATCACCGCGGCAAAGGCCGGCAAGCCCACCCACGCGCCGGCACGGGCCATGCGCCAGGGATCGCCCCCGCGCCCCAGCACGCGCGAGGCCCACGCAAATCCGATCAAGCCGCCCAGCGCCAAGGTGGCCGTGAGGTAGGTGGTGGACGACACCGACATGCCCAGGATCTCGCCGCCATAGGGCTCGAGCAGCACGTCCTCCATCGTGAAGGCCATGGTGCCCAGGGCCAACGCCGCCAGCCGCCGCACCGCACGGTCGCGGCCCTTGAGGGCCTGCCAGGCGGTGAGAAAGTGCGGATCATCCTCGCCACGCGCACGCGGCTTGCGATCGCGGCTGCGTGCTTCCTGCTTCCAGATCGCCACCACATTGAGCACCAGGGTCGTGACCGCGCAGGCCTGAATCACCTGGATCAGTCGGCCCGGCGAATACTCGGACAGGGCGTAGCCAAAAATGAAGGCGCTGGCGATCATTCCGAGCAAGAGCATCGAATACATGAAGCCCACGACCTTCGGATGGTCCTCGCGCGGCGCGAGGTCGGTGGCCAGGGCCAGGCCGGTGGTCTGCACTGTGTGCAGACCCGCGCCCACCAAGAGGAACGCGATCGCCGCTGCGCCATGTCCGACCCAGGCTGGCGCATCGGCCGAGGCGCCCGCACGTGCGAGCACCAACAAAGCAAAAGGCATGATGGCCAGGCCACCAAATTGCAGCAGCGTTCCCATCCAGATATAGGGCACGCGTCGCCAGCCGAGTTCGCTGCGGTGATGGTCGGAGCGAAAGCCGATCAAGGCGCGCAAAGGCGCAAACAAAATCGGCAAGGCCACCATGATCGCCACCAGCGAGGCTGGCACATGCATCTCCACGATCATCACGCGATTGAGCGTGCCCACGAGCAGCACGAGCGCCATGCCCACCGACACCTGAAACAGCGACAGGCGCAGCAGGCGCGACAGCGGCAGGTCCGGCGACGCGGCATCTGCAAACGGCAAGAAGCGCGGACCCCATGCAACGATCGACTGCACGAGGCGCGAGGACGAGCGAGGCGTGGATCGGTTCATGGGCGACTCACATGAAAAAGGACCGGCACCGCAAGCGGCCCGGTCCCTGTCTCAAAACCAGAATTACTTCTTGGCTGGAGGCGCTTCGGCCGGAGCGGCTGCCACGGCTTTCTGTCCACCATTGAGGAAGCCCTTCACCCAGGTGGTGTTGAGCGTCAGCGCGACGTGCACGCTGAAAGAGGCAATTGCCACTGCGGCAATGAAGATAGGAATGCCCACCGAGGGCTTGACCACACACCACATTTTTCCGTAGATCATGGGTAGTGCTCCTTACTTCAGCCAGGGGCTGTAGATATACGCCAGCAAGTGCGCGAAGGCCGCGATCATGCCGAATATCTGCGTTCCCTGGATGAGGTTCCGGTGGATTTCCTCCGATTCGCCCTCGGTCAGACCGGTGGCCCACACTTTGTCTTTGTCGGACATTGTGGTTCTCCTTGGAAAAGCTAACGCACGTGCTAACCCCGCACGCGGGCGGCTTGCGGCCCCCTTGGTCGCAAACTGGTGTCATTTTAAGTTGACATTCATAAATGTCAACCAGAATAGACAGTTGCTGTGTGGCCGCAGCGTGACAGTGCGTCATGGTGACTTTTGTTTCTAGCCCCGGCGCGGCATGCGAAACGGAAGCATGCCCTGCACCACGGGCGAGACCAGCCGCGGCACGTTGAGCGTCTCATGAAAGCTGGTCACCGACTCGCCCAGCAATTCGCTGCGCACCATGGCCCGTTGATAAAACGGCGTGTCTTCCAGCTGATCGACCACGCTGACAGGCCCGGTGCTGCGCATGCGGCGCGGCACACGCCAGAGGGTGGTCGGCAAGGGCCGGCGCGGCGGCGGCTCAAAGGGCGTGACCTGACCGTCGCGGCCAAAGCGCAGCGCCAGCACCTGGTCGCTGCCATCGAAGTGCTGCATGTCGTACAAGACCGCGGTGCTGCCATCGGCCATGGGGCTGCGTGACCAGTCCCACTCGCGGCAGCTGCTGGCAATGGGCTCATCGCCCTCGTTGGAATCCAGATAGGCCTGCCCCTGCCAACGCTGCGCGGGCGCATCGAATTCGACCTCGATGCGCGCCGACGGCGCGATCGGTCCCCAGCGATGACGGCCTGCGCGGTCGATCGGCGTGCTGAAGTTGAACAGGCGCTGCGGATACACACGCACGCGTCCGCGCAAGCCGCGCGGAATCGGCACGCACACCTCGTCGATGTCGATCACCAGCGCAGCGCCATCCCAGTGCACGCGGCTGGGGCCCACGCGCAGCTCGCGCGCGTTGCGGCTGCAATGGCGCGCGCCGCGCTCGGTCATGGCCCACCGCCGCGCGCTGCGGCTGTACAAGGCCACGTTGATCGCGCAGTGCTGCTCGGGATCGGCCGCCGCGCCGCCGCGCCGCGCCCACGCGTAATAAGGCGAGAACACGCTGCCCACAAAAGCAATGAGCGTCATGCCGAACTGCCCGTCGTCGCTGAGGGCGTCGACATACCACCAGAGGTAGCCCCCGGGCGGGACCGGCTGGTCGAACCGAGGCTCGCCATCACGGCCGCGGCCGCCAGTTGCCCCGACATCGCCGCCATCGGCACGCCCGGCCCCGGGTGCACGCTGCCCCCCGCCAGAAACAGACCCGGCACCGGGCTGGCCGCTGGCGATCTGGCAAACGCCGAGTTCCAACCGTGCGTCGCCTGGCCATACAAGGCTCCGCCCGTGGCGGGAAAGAGGCGATGGAAATCGTCCGGTGTCGTACGCACCGATTCGCGGGCCTGCGGCTGCAAGCTCAGGCCACATCGGCGCATGAGGGAAAAGGTCTGGTAGTCGCATTCGTCAAGTGCCTCGGGGGTGAGCCGGCCCTGCCCGCCAACAGCCGGCGCGTTGACCAGCGCCAGCAGACGCTGGGGCGCGCCGGTGTCGGGCACGCCGGTGCCGCGATCTTGCGCGCACAGGTACACGGTGGGTCGCCGCGGCAGGCGGCCCTGGCCAAAGATGTCGGTGAACTCGCTGCGGTAATCGCCGGTGAAAAAAACGTTGTGCCGGTCCAGCGCGAGACCCTGAGCACGTGTGTGCATGGACCAAGTGACGGCCGACAACGAGCGCGGTCCCACGCGCGGGGCAGCAGCGCGCGCCGTGTCACCCAGCAGGCCGGTATGCAGGGCCGCCACATCGCCGTTGAACACCACGCGCTGCGCACCCAAGCGTTCGCCATGGGCCAGGTGCACGCCACTGACACGACCGCCTTGCAGCTCGATGCGCTCGCAGCGCGTGCCATAGCGAAAGGTGACGCCCTGCGCACGCGCCAGGCGCTCAAGCATGCGCGCCAGCGCGTGCATGCCGCCGTCCACCGCCCACACGCCGTCCATCTCCACCTGGGCGATCAGCATCAGCGTGGCGGGCGCTTCCCAGGGCGAAGAGCCGCAATAGGTCGCATAGCGCCCGAACAACTGCCGCAGGCGCGGGTCGGTGAAGTGACGGCCCAGGCTGTCCCACAGACTGCGCATGGGTCCCAGGCGCGAGAGCACCGACAGGCCCCGCAGGCCCAGGTCACCGATCATGCGGCCCATGGTGGGCGAGGTCGAGCGGATGAAGGGGCCTTCGAGCGTGGCATACACCTCGCGCGCCTGCGCGCAAAAAGCGGTGAAGCGTCGGGCTTCATCGGGGCCGGCAAAGCGCGCCACCGCGTCGTGCGAGGCGCGCGCATCGGCCAGCAGGTCCAGGTGGGCCACCTCGCCGCCCCCAATCTCGGGATCCCAGAAATGCCGCGCGAGCACCGACAAGGGCGTGATGCGCACCTCGTCCTCCAAACGCGTGCCCACCGAGGCCAGCACCTCGTCAAAGATCCAGCGCAGGGTGAAGACCGTGGGGCCGCTGTCGATGGGGGCGCCATTGACCTGCAGCTGACGGATCTTGCCGCCGGGTGCATCGGCGGCTTCCACCACCGTGACCGGCAGGCCCTGGCGCGCCAGTTGCAAGGCGCTGACCAAGCCGGCCATGCCAGCACCAAT
>CANGSD010000112.1 GCA_947455875.1 Comamonadaceae bacterium | reverse complement strand
GCGCCTCGGGGTGGGCATACGGTGTGACCGGCAGGCCGCGCGCGCGTATCCGCTGCTTGAGGTGTCTCTGGCGCTGCCGGTCGTCGCCGGTGACCGGCACGTAATCACCGCCCTTGCGCCGCGCGTAAGCCGGTGATCGAAAGTAGAAGAAGGCCCGCCCCTGCATGCGGCGGCTGTTCAGCACACCATGCAGGATCTCGAGTTCCGTGACGCTGGCGCCGCCCTGGTGAGCCCGCAGCCAAGGCTGGCGCTCGAGCAGGTCGGGTGCATAACCCTCGGCGGGCGGTATCCATCCATAGCGCTCCCCCAGCATGCCGATGAAATAAGGCCGGGCGCGATCGATCTCCGTCAGGCAGATCGGCAACACCTCGCCGCGCTCAGCCTGTTGCGCCGTGATGCCCCAGCGCAGGTCGACATCGACCAGCTCCACGAAGCGATCCTTCAACCGGGCACGTAGGGCAGGAAACACGCGCTTGATCAACAGGTCGCGCTCTTCCCCGAAATCCCGGAATGTGCTGGACAGAAAGAGGCGAACCGTACGACTGGACATCATTCATCCTTCTTTCGCGCACACGGGGCTAACCCCCCAGCAGCTTCTCCTCGGCCCGCGCCAGTGGCTCCACCCGCCCGCTGATCACCAGCGTGTCGCCGTCCATCAGCAGCAGGTCGTCACTCACCTCGACGGCCTGACCGTTGCCCCGGCGCAGGCTCACCACGCGCACGCCCATGGCGTGCAGGGCCAGGCTGCCCAGCGCGCGCCCCCCCACCCGCGACCCCAGGGGCAGGGTCAGGCTGGACAGACGCTCGGCTTCACCGTCGCCCTCCGGATCGTCGGCGCCATGAAAGTAGCCGCGCAGTAGGTCGTAGCGCTCCTCGCGCAGCTCCTGCACGATGCGCAGCACCCGACGCACCGGCACGCCCACCAGCGCCAGTGCGTGACTGGCCAGCATCAGCGAGCCCTCCAGCGCCTCGGGCACCACCTCGGTCGCACCGGCGGCGCGCAGCTTCTCCAGATCGCGGTCGTCCTGGGTGCGTACGATGGCCGGCACCTGCGGCGCGTGCGTGCGCGAAAGATCCAGCACCTTCAGTGCACTGGGCACATCCAGATACGTCACCACCACCGCGCTGGCCCGCGCCAGGCCCGCAGCCATCAGCGCCTGCAGCCGCGCCGCGTCGCCAAACACCACCGAATCACCCGCAGCGGCGGCCTGGCGCACGCGGTCCGGATCCAGGTCCAGCGCGATGTAGGGAATGCCCTCGCGCTCGAGCATGCGCGCCAGGTTCTGACCGCAGCGGCCATAGCCGCAGATGATCACGTGCTTGCTGGTGTTGATCGTGCGCCGCGCGATGCGGGTCATGTCCAGGGACTGCTGCATCCAGTCGCTGGCCACCAGCCGGGTCACGAGGGCGTTGCTGCCCATGATCATGAAGGGCGTGGCCAGCATCGACAGCACCATGCTGGCCAGGATGGGGTTGAATAACTCCGGCGCGATCAGTCGGTTCGCCTGCATGAGCGTGAGCAGCACGATGCCGAACTCACCGGCCTGCGCCAGATACAAGCCGGTGCGCAGCGACACCCCTGTCGACGCCCCCAGGCCGCGCGTCAGGGCCATCACCAGCAGCAGCTTGAACAACACCGGCAGCGTCACCAGGACCACCACCAGCAGCCAGTGCTGGGCCACCAGGCGCCAGTCCAGCATCATCCCGATGGTGATGAAGAACAGGCCCAGCAACACGTCGTGAAACGGCCGGATGTCGGTCTCCACCTGGTGCTTGTATTCGGTCTCTGAAATCAGCATGCCGGCGATAAAAGCGCCCAGCGCCAGCGACAGACCCGCCAACTCGGTCAACCAGGCCAGGCCCAGCGTGATCAGCAGCAGGTTCAGGACAAACAGCTCTTCGCTCTTGCGCCGCGCCACCAGCGTCAGCCACCAGCGCATCACCCGCTGCCCGCCCACCAGCAGCAGGGTGATCAGCACCACCGCCTTGAGCAGCGCCAGCGTGAGCTGCCCCAGCAAGGCATCGGGCTGACTGCCCAAGGCGGGAATCAGCACCAGCAACGGCACCACCGCAATATCCTGGAACAGCAACACGCCCATGACCCGCTTGCCGTGCTCGGACTCCAGCTCCAGCCGCTCGGCCATCAGCTTGACCACGATGGCCGTGCTGCTCATGGCCAGGGCCCCGGACAAGGCCAGCGCGGTCTGCCAGCTCACGCGCCAGGCCGGCGGCGCGAAAGCGGCCAGGGCCAACATGCCGCCCGTGGTGAAGACGATGGTCAGAACCACCTGGAACAGGCCCAGCCCGAACACATGACTGCGCATGGCGCGCAGCTTGGGCAAGTTGAACTCCAGCCCGATCACGAACATCAGAAACACCACGCCGAACTCGGCCAGGTGGCTCACACCGGTGGAGTTCTCTGCCAGGCCCAGAGCGTTCGGGCCGATCACCACCCCCACCACCAGATAGCCCAGCATCGGCGGCAGCTTGGCCAGCCGGCAGGCCACCACCCCCAGCACCGCCGCCAGCAGATACAGGAGGGTGAGTTCAAGCGTGGACATGGCCCGATCCTAAGCGTTGATCGCTGGGCACTGGCCCCTAGGGCCTTCGCGGCGTACGGGCACCCCGCCCCGCCTACGTAGAATCTCGTGGATGACCGCGCACCCCGCCCCGCAAGGCTCGTTCGATGCCCAGCGCGCCTTGCGCCTGGCCCATGACACCTTCGACATCGAAGCCGCCGCCGTGCAGGGCCTCAAGCGCCGCACCGGCGACACGTTTGCACGGGCGGTCGAGGCCATCCTGGCGGTGCGTGGCCGCGTGGTCGTCACCGGCATGGGCAAGAGCGGCCACATCGGCCGCAAGATCGCCGCCACCCTGGCCTCCACCGGCACCCCCGCCATGTTCGTGCACCCGGCCGAGGCCAGCCACGGCGACCTGGGCATGATCAAGGCCATCGACCTGGTGCTGGCCATCTCCAACGGCGGCGAAAGCGACGAGCTCACCGCCATCTTGCCGGTCCTCAAGCGCCAGGGCGTGCCCCTGGTGGCCATGACCGGCAACCCCACCTCCACCCTGGCCCGCCATGCCGACATCCTGCTCGATTGCGGCGTCGAAAAAGAGGCCTGCCCCCTGAACCTCGCCCCCACCGCCAGCACCACCGCCCAAGTGGCGCTGGGCGACGCCCTTGCGGTGGCCTTGCTCGATGCCCGCGGTTTCCGGCCCGAAGATTTCGCGCGCTCCCACCCGGGCGGCGCCTTGGGCCGCAAGCTGCTCACCCACCTGGCCGACGTCATGCGCACCGGCGAGGCCGTACCCCGGGTCGGCCCGGACGCGCCTTTCACCGAGTTGATGCGCGAGATCAGCCGCGCCGGCCTGGGCGCCTCGGCCATCGTCGACGCCCAAGACCGCGTGCTGGGCATCTTCACCGACGGCGACCTGCGCCGCCTCATTGAAAAAGGCGCCGACCTGCGCGGCCTGTGCGCCCGCGACGTCATGCACCCCCACCCGCGCACCATCTCGCGCGACGTGCTCGCGGTCGAGGCCGCCGACCTCATGGAGGCGCACCGCATCACCAGCGTCTTGGTGGTGGATGCCGACGCCCGCCTGTGCGGCGCTGTCAACAGCAACGACCTGATGCGCGCCAAGGTCATCTGAGTCTGCGCATGTCCACACCCGCCCTGAACTTCGACCCCGAGCGCCTGCTGGCCGCCCAGGGCATCCGCGTGGCGTTTTTCGATGTGGACGGCGTTTTCACCGACGGCGGGTTGTACCTGACGGACGCGGGCGAGACCCTCAAGCGCTTTCACATCCTCGATGGCCTGGGCATCAAGCTGCTGCAGCAAGGCGGCATCACCCCGGTGGTGATCACCGGCCGCGACTCGGCGCCCCTACGCGCGCGCCTGACCGCGCTGGGCGTCACGCATGCCCACTACGGCACCGAAGACAAGGCCCCTGCCGCCGAACGCACGCTGGCGCAGCTGGGTCTTGGCTGGCACGAGGCCGCCGCGATCGGCGACGACTGGCCCGACCTGCCCGTGCTGCGCCGTTGCGCCTTTCCCGCTGCGCCGGCCAACGCCCATCCCGAGGTGCGCGCGGTGGTCCGTCATGTCACGCAGGCCGCGGGAGGTCAGGGGGCGGTGCGCGAGTTCTGCGACCTGCTGCTCGTGGCCAGCGGCCGTTACGCGCAGCTGCTGGAGCGCTATACGTGAGCACGCTCGCCTTGGGCGCGGCCTGGCGCGGCGTGCGCCGTGCGGCCGACCGGGCGGCGGTTTATCTGCCCCTGGTGCTCATGGGCATTCTCGCCCTGGCCACGTATCTGCTGGCGCGCAACGCTCCGGTCTTCGGGCCCGCGCCTGCGCCCTCAGCACCCACCCATGTGCCTGACTACTTCCTGCGTGACTTCACCGTACGCAGCTTCGATGCCAAGGGCCGCCTCAAGAGCGAAGTCTCCGGCATCGAAGGCCGCCACTACCCGGACACCGACACCCTGGAAATCGACCAGCCTCGCATGCGTTCCTACAACGCGCGCGGCCAAGTCACCGTTGCCACCGCGCGGCGGGCCTTGTCCAATGGCGACGGTTCTGAAGTGCAGCTGTTTGGAAACGCGGTCGTCACCCGTCAGCCTGGCGTTGACACCAGCGGCCGACGCACACCCCGCGTCGAAGTGCGCGGCGAGTTTCTCCATTTCTTTGCGGACACCGAGCGGCTCACCTCCAACCGCCCCGTCGTCCTGGAGCGAGGCGCCGACCGCTTCACCGGCGACAGCCTGGACGCCACCAACCTCGAGCAGCAGCTGCAACTGACAGGCCGTGTGCGCGGCACGCTCGCACCCAGCGAGAAGCGCTGATGGCGCCCTTGGTCTTCATCACCGGCGCGTCCAGCGGCATCGGCCAGGCCCTGGCTGCGCGCTACGCTCACAAGGGCTGGCGCTTGGCCCTGGTCGCGCGCCGCGTCGACGTGATGCGCGAGTGGGCCCAAGCCCAGTCCCTGCCCCCTGATCGATGGGCGGTGTATGCGGCCGACGTGGCCGATATCGACGCCATCGTCGCGGCGGGCCACGCCAGCCTGCAGGCCCAGGGCCTGCCAGATGTTGTCATCGCCAACGCCGGTATCAGCATCGGCATGGACAGCGCCCGGCGCGAAGACCTCGACGTCATGGTGCGCACCTTCGCCGTCAACAACGTGGGCCTGGCTGCCACCTTCCACCCCTTCATCACACCCATGGTGCAGCGTGGCGCGGGCACGCTGGTGGGCATTGCCAGCGTGGCGGGCATCCGCGGCATGCCCGGACACGGCGCTTATTGCGCCAGCAAGGCCGCCGCCATCAGCTACTGCGAATCCTTACGCGGCGAATTGCGCGCCAGCGGCGTCAAGGTCGTCACCCTCAGCCCCGGCTATATCG
>CANGSD010000111.1 GCA_947455875.1 Comamonadaceae bacterium | reverse complement strand
GCGGGGCGTTAATGGGTGCGCTCAAACCAGACAGGATGGCCGGCACGCCCTCGGACAAGACGGCCAGTCGCCAGCTCGAAACCACGTAGGCCGCTTCGACTTCCGCCAGCGCCGTTTGCGCCTGAGCCAGTTCGCGCGCCGCGTTCATGACCTCCACCCAGGTCTTGCGGCCGGCGAGAAATTGACGGTCCCAGGATTCCACCATGGCCTGGGTCGAGGCCAGGCCTGAGAGCAAGCTCGCTCGCCGCAGCGCCTGAGTGGTCACGGACACGTGCTCCAGGCTGATCTGCTCGATCAGGTTGCGGCGGGCCGATTCCTCTTCGGCTTGCAGGGCCTGCAAACGGGCAATTGCGGAATCCACACCCGAGAGGGCCGACAGGCCAGCGCCGGGGGTGGCCGACAAGCCAATGAAAAACCGGTTGGACGAACTGGGGCCGGAGGCGGCAAAACTGCCTTGCTGGTGCTCGGCGCGGGCGTAGACCTCGGGCAACATCTGCGCCTTGCGGATCTGCACTTCCATTTCCTGCTGCTTGATCTGGGCCTGCAGTTTGAGCGCCGTGGGGCTGTTGCGCCAAGCGCGCTCAATCAGCCCAGGCAGTTCACCCACAGGCTCAACCGGACGCACCACATAGTCGGCCATTTGATCGGGGGCCATTCGCTTGCCCGTCAGTTGCTCAAGGCGCGCCAAGGCAGAAGCAAGTTGAGTCTGCGCGGCTGTGGCATCACCCCGTGTCTGCTCCAGGCGCCCCTGCGCCAGCACGCCATCGGCCACGGCAGACACACCGCCATCGACCCGGCGAAGAATCAAGGCCGACAGCCGCTGGTGCGTTTGCACACTGTCTTGCAGGGCGAGCGACTTTTCCTGGCCCGCCTTCCATTCACCCCAGACCTGGATGGTGCGCAAGGCCAGTTGCTGACGTGTCTCTTCCATTTGGGCCTGAGCCACCAATGCGGCCGCTTCGGCGCGGGCGACACCGGCAGTCAATCGTCCGCCTGTCCACAAGGGCTGCTGCAGGCGGAAGGTCACCACCCGGCCGTCCTTGCTGTTGTAAGAGGTGTCTTGCTGAGACGCGTTGACCTGCTCGACCGACACCGAGGGGGTGGGGAAAAACTGCCAGTTGGCGCCCTTGACCTCCGCCTGTGAGGCCCGCACCAGTTGCGCCTGACTTTGCAGCAGAGGGTTGCCCGCAAAGGACAGATTGAGCAGATCGATCATGGTGCCCGCCGACGCCGGCAGGACGAGCAGGCCGACCGTCAGGCCAGTCACCCAAGACCGGAGAGCTTGATCAAAACGCATACGGCTAGGAAGGGTCGAGCGCAAGAACCGAGCGAGCCATGAATGGGGCGCCAAAGACTTGGCAACGACCTGGGTGGCCCAAGAAAGAGTTGAGGGTGAACAAGCCGGTTGCCCGAGTAAAAAACGGCTAATTATGTAGCAATTCGTGACCCGTCGATCCAGGGATTGACGTCAGAAGCAAGCTTATCTGTTGCCAAGCAACAAAGCCCGCGTCAGAGACTACGGGCTTTGAAGAAAATGGTCGGTGTGAAAGGATTCGAACCTTCGACCCCTTGCACCCCATGCAAGTGCGCTACCAGGCTGCGCCACACACCGAAGCGCCAAATTATAGCCTGCTTCAGTGCACCAGCTGTGCTTCTGCGCTCAGGAGCTTGCGGATCTCACCGAGTTCACGGCGCATCAGTTCGATGCCTTCAATCGACATGGCCGAAAAGCTGGCGGCCACCGCATTGAAACTGGTGTCTTGAAAAGGCTCCATCGGCTGCGCCTGGTCGAGGGCAGCGCCTTGGCCGACCACCGGGCCGCTGCGCCGGCTGTCACGTTCGGCCTGCGCGAACTCCTGCAATTTATTACGAGCGCCGCTGATGGTGAAGCCCTGCTCGTAGAGCAAGTCACGGATGCGGCGAATCATGAGCACCTCATGGTGCTGGTAATAGCGCCGATTGCCCCGCCGCTTCATGGGCTTGAGCTGGGCGAACTCCTGCTCCCAGTAGCGCAGCACATGCGGCTTGACGCCGCACAACTCGCCCACCTCACCAATGGTGAAGTAGCGTTTGGCAGGAATGGGGGGAAGGAGCGTCTCCAATTGCATCACCGGCGCGACAAGGGGAGTAGGAATCTACTTGAAGTTCACGCGCAGCGCAATTGACGGCGCACAATTTTTTTTGCAAGCTCGTCCAAAAGGACCGGCCTCAAGCTTGGGCAGGGCCCTGGATCTGTTCCTTGAGCTTGTGGCTGGCATGAAAGGTCACCACTCGACGGGCCTCGATCGGGATTTCCTCGCCGGTTCGGGGGTTGCGACCGGGGCGCGGGGCCTTGGTGCGAATCTGGAAATTGCCAAAACTCGAGATCTTGACGTCCTGCCCCTCAACCAGGCTGTCGCCGATCAGGTTGAAAAAGGCATCGACCATGTCCTTGGACTCGCGTTTGTTCAGACCGATCTGGTCGAACAGGAGTTCGGCCAGATGGGCCTTGGTCAGTGCTGGCGTTTCCAGGCTTTCAACAGACAGTTCCATGGCGGTCGCAATCAGGGGTTGGGGCGGGTCGGTGACTCAGGCCCGCAGGCGAGCGCCGAGTTGGCTGCTCAAACGCTCAACGATGGCGCGCACAGCCTGTTCGATCTGCTCGTCGGTCAGTGTAGCTTGCTCGTCGCTGAGCACCAGCCTGACGGCCAGACTCTTTTCGCCCATCGACAGGCCGGCACCGGCCTCTTTGGGCCGGTAGATGTCAAACAGCGTGGCCGAGCGCAGCAGCCCCTGGGTGGGCGCAGCGTGAATTTGAGCCATCAGGTCGGCATGGGTCACGGCTTCGGCCACGATGACCGCGATGTCGCGCTCAACTGGTTGCTGGCGGCTGACCGCAGAAAACGCGGGCATCGGGCGCTGCAAGAGCGCGTCGAGATCCAGCTCGAACAAGACCGGCGCCTGCGTGAGTTCATAGGCTTGGCGCCAGCGCGGATGCAACTGACCGACCACGCCAATCGAACGCCCATTGACGCTCACACTGGCGCTGCGACCCGGATGCAAGGCGGGATGCTCTACTGGCGCAAAAACGGCCTGCACCGGCGCCAGCAGCGCTTCGAGGTCGCCCTTGAGGTCAAAAAAGTCAACCAAGCGCGTGTCGTTGGCCCACCCGGCTGCATCAAGCGGCCCACAGGCCAGTCCAGCCACGCGCATGGGCTGGTGAAAGCCAGCGACCGTGCTGTCGCTGCCCGCCACGCTGGCGTCGCGCAGGAACACCCGGCCCAGTTCAAACACCCGCACGCGCGCGGCCTTGCGGTCCTGGTTGAACTTGAGCACCTGCAGCAGCGAGCCGATCAGCGAGGAGCGCATCACGCTCATCTGGCTGGCGATCGGGTTGAGCAGGCGAATCGGGTCCGGATTGCCGGCCAGTTCATGCTCCCAGCGCTCCTGCACGAAGCTGAAGTTGATGGTCTCCTGGTAACCCAGAGCAGCCAAGCTGCGCCGCAAGGCAAAGGCGCTGCGCTCGGACTCCGGCCGCAGCCTGGCGCTGGTGGGGGCCAGGGGCGGCGTCTGGGGCAGCGCGTCGTAGCCGACCATGCGCACCACCTCTTCGATCAGGTCTTCCTCGATCTGCAGGTCAAAGCGGTAGCTCGGCGGCGTGACGGTCAACTCGCCCTGCCCTTCCTGCACAGGCAGGCCCAGGCGCTTGAGGGCCTGAGCGCACTGTGCCTGCGTCAGGGGCATGCCAATAACCTTGCAAGCGCGTGCCACGCGCAGGGTCACCGGGGCGGGTACCGGTACATTGACCTGCTGGTCATCGATGGGGCCGCAGCGGGTCTGCTCGCCGCCGCAGATGGCCAGCACCAGTTCGGTGATGCGCTCGATGTGCTCGACGGTGGTGGCGGGGTCCACGCCGCGCTCGAAACGGTGGCCGGCGTCGGTCGAAAAATTGAATCGGCGCGAACGGCCTGCAATCGAGCGGGGCCACCAGAAGGCGGCCTCCACATAGATGTTGACGGTGGCGTCCGAGACAGCCGTGGCATCGCCCCCCATGATGCCGGCCAGCGACTCGACCTGGGAGTCGTCGGCGATCACACCCACCTTGGCATCGAGCGTGACTGTGTTGCCATTGAGCAGCTTGAGGCTTTCGCCCTCGCGGCCCCAGCGCACATCGAGGCCGCCATGGATTTTGTCGAGGTCGAAGATGTGCGAGGGCCGGCCGAGTTCGAACATCACGTAATTGGAGATGTCGACCAGGGCATTGACCGAGCGCTGGCCACAGCGGGCCAGGCGCTCGACCATCCAAGCCGGTGTGGCCGCACGCATGTTGACGCCGCGAATCACGCGGCCCGAAAAACGGCCACAAAGGTCGGGCGCGCTGATCTTGACCGGCAGGCGGCTGTCATCATCGACGCGAGCAGGTTGGATGCGCGGGACCTGCATGGCGGTGTCGGTCAGGGCCGACACCTCGCGGGCCACACCATGCACGCTCAGGCAGTGCGCCAGATTGGGCGTGAGCTTGAGGGTAAAAAGCGTGTCGTCAAGATTCAGGTGGGCCCGGATGTCCTGCCCGAGCGGCGCGTCGGCGGCCAACTCCAGCAGACCGCCATGGTCGTCGGAGAGTTTGAGCTCACGGGCCGAGCACAGCATGCCGTGGCTTTCGACGCCGCGCAGCTTGCCCACCTTGATCTCGAAGGTCTTATCGCCCGCAGGCAATTGGGCACCGACCAGCGCGCAAGGCACCCGGATGCCCACCCGGGCATTGGGCGCGCCGCAAACAATGTTCAGGAGACTGCCCTGACCCACATCGACCTGGCACACGCGCAGCTTATCGGCATTGGGGTGTTGCACCGCCTCGCGGATCTCGCCGACGACGATGCCGGAAAACGGTGGCGCCACCGGCTTGAGCTCTTCAACCTCGAGCCCCCCCATGGTGAGCGCATCGGCCAGTTGCTGGGTCGACAGCGCAGGGTTACAAAATTCACGCAACCAGGACTCAGGAAATTGCATGGCGGGGCTTCTTGTTCAGCAAAAGGGGGGGCACGGGTGCAATCAAGCGCGATCGAATCAATGGACGGTCAAGGGGACAGTCAATTGAACTGCGAGAGAAAGCGGATGTCGCCGTCAAAAAACAGGCGCAGATCGTTGACGCCGTAGCGCAGCATGGTCAGACGGTCTGGGCCCATGCCAAAGGCAAAGCCGATGTAGTGCTCGGGGTCGAGCCCCATGTTGCGCACTACGTTGGGATGGACCTGTCCCGAGCCAGCCACCTCGAGCCACCGACCGGCCAGCGGCCCAGACTGAAACTGGATGTCGATCTCGGCGCTGGGCTCGGTGAAAGGGAAAAAGCTGGGACGAAAACGCAACACCAAGTCTTTGGATTCAAAGAAGGTCCGGCAGAAATCGGTGAACACCACCTTGAGGTCTTTGAAGCTCACGTTCTCCCCGATCCACAGGCCT
>CANGSD010000110.1 GCA_947455875.1 Comamonadaceae bacterium | reverse complement strand
GGCTACGCCCCGGAGATGGCCTACTTCGAGTGCCTGCACGAGCTCAAGCTGATCGTGGACCTGATCTACGAAGGCGGCATTGCCAACATGAACTACTCGATCTCCAACAACGCGGAGTACGGCGAGTACGTGACGGGCCCGGAGGTGATCAACGAGCAGTCGCGCGCGGCGATGCGCAATGCCTTGAAGCGCGTGCAAAACGGCGACTACGCCAAGATGTTCATTCTGGAAGGCCGCACGGGCTATCCGAGCATGACGGCGCGTCGTCGCAACATGGCCGAACACAGCATCGAGGTGGTGGGCGCGCAGCTGCGGGCCATGATGCCCTGGATCGCCAAGAACAAGCTGGTCGACCAGACCCGCAACTAAAGGCCTGCGATGGCAGACAGCGCCCCCTTGCGGGTGGCCCTTGTCACCGGCGCGGCGCGCGGCATCGGCTTGGCCACCGCGCGCTGGTTTCTCGCGCGTGACTGGCGGGTCGTCGCCGTCGACAAAGACGCGCAGGTCCTGGCCTCGGCGCAGTCCGAGCTCGAGCGCGAGTCGCCCGGGCGCGTGCTGGCGCCTGTGTGCGATGTCTCCGATCCCGCGCAAGTCCAGGCCCTGATCACGCGCATCGATGGCGCCTGGGGCCGCATCGACGCCCTCGTGAACAACGCGGGTGTCGCCGTCTTCAAGCACCTGGTGGCCACGACCTTCGAGGAGTGGCGCCATGTGATGGCCACCAACCTCGATGGGGCCTTTTTGTGCAGCCAGGCCTGTGTGCCCCTGATGCGGCGCCAAGGCAGCGGCAGCATCGTGAACATCGCGTCCATCTCGGGGCTGCGGGCCAGCACCATGCGGGTGGCGTATGGCACCAGCAAGGCGGCTTTGATCCACCTGACCCGGCAGCAGGCCGTGGAACTCGCACAGTTCGGTATCCGATGCAATGTCATCGCGCCGGGGCCGGTCGAGACCGCCATGGCGCGACAAGTGCACACGCCCGCGATCCGGGCGGACTACCGCGACACCATCCCGCTGGCTCGCTACGGCACCGAGGAGGAGATCGCCGCTGGCGTCGGCTTCCTGTGTTCGAGTGAGGCCAGCTACATCACTGGCCAGGTGCTGGCGGTCGATGGCGGCTTCGACGCGGCAGGCGTGGGTTTGCCCACCTTGCGCCGCGATTTTGCCGGCGGTTAAGCGGGCAGGGGCACGTCGTTGCAGCTTGCGTCGGCCTCAGGGGAAACCCGCACGATGAGGTTTGCATAATGGGAATATCGCTGCTCGAAGCGTGGCATCCCTGAGGCACCGGGGCGTGTCCGCTGGGACAGTCGCAGGCTTGCTTTGAGAAGTTCCAACGAAATCCTTGCCTTGGCTCCCCTGACTCCACAACGAGAACACGCTGGCCGCACCGCGATGGTGACCGGCGGCGCCAGCGGTATCGGCCTGCAGATCGCGCAGGACCTGGCCGCTCGCGGGGCCGCGCTGTGTATCCTCGATCGCAATGCCGATGCCGCCCGCGACGCGGTGGCCTCGCTGCAGGCCGCGGGCGCCCGCGCGCAGGCCTACGTGGTCGACCTGGCTGATGCCGAGGCCACCCGCCAGACATTGGCCCAGGCCCTGAATCAGGTAGGCACCGTCGACATCCTTGTGAACAACGCCGGCATCGTGGCCACAGTGCCCGCTACCGACGTGACGCTGGCCCTATGGCAGACCACCTTGGCCGTGAACCTCACCGCGCCAATGATCCTGACCCAGGGCGTGCTGGCGGGCATGCAGGCCAAGGGCTGGGGCCGTGTGGTCAATGTGTCCTCCATCAGCGGTGTGCGTGCCGGCACGGGTCGCCTTGCCTATGGCACGTCCAAGGCCGCCCTGATCGCCATGACCGGCCAGTTCGCCATTGAATCGGCGCAGTGGGGCGTCACCGTCAACGCGATCGCCCCAGGCTTTGTCGACACGCCCATGCTGCGCAGCCTGCATGGCAGCTCGCGCACCGCCACATTCACCGACGTGTGCCCCATGGGGCGCCTGTGTACGCCCGAAGAGGTGTCGCATGCGGTCATGTTCCTCACGTCTGCGCAGTCGGCCTTCATTACCGGCCAGACGCTGGGCGTCGATGGCGGCTACCTCGCCAGTGGCCTGTTCAATCGCAAGCTGTTCGAGATTCCCGCTGCCACACCGGCCGCGCCCTGAAGGCGGCCACAGAGTTTTTCCCTCCCTTTGACAACAACCAGGAGACTGACGATGACCTTTTCCCGCCGCACCCTGATCAAGGCCACTGGCCTTGCTGCCGCTACCGTCGCCGCGCCGCTCAAGCTCGCCTACGGGCAGACCGCCGAATTCACCTTCAAGTACGCCAATAACCAGCCGCCCGTGCACCCGATGAACGTGCGCGCCAAGGAGGCTGTCGAGGCGATCCGCAAGGAAACCAACGGCCGCCTGGACATCCAGCTGTTTCCGAGCAACCAACTGGGCTCTGATACCGACACCCTGAGCCAACTGCGTTCGGGCGGCGTCGAGATGTTCAACCTCTCGGGCCTGATCCTGGCCACCCTGGTGCCGCCGGCGGCCCTGAACGGCCTGGGCTTCGCCTTCCCCAACTACGACACCGTGTGGCGCGCCATGGACGGTGACGTCGGTAAATACGTGCGCGAGCAGATCGGCAAGGCCGGCCTGGTCGCCATGGACAAGATCTGGGACAACGGCTTCCGCCAGATCACCACCTCCACCAAGCCCATCAACACCGCCGAGGACCTGCGTGGCTTCAAGATCCGCGTGCCGGTCTCGCCGATGTGGACCTCGATGTTCAAGGCCTTCGACTCGGCCCCTGCCTCGATCAACGCCTCCGAGATGTACACCGCGCTGCAGACCAAGGTGGTGGACGGCCAGGAGAACCCGTTTGCCGTGATCAGCAACTTCAAGCTGTACGAAGTTCAGAAGTTCTGCTCGATCACCAACCACATGTGGGACGGCTTCTGGACCCTGATCAACCGCCGCGCCTGGGACCGCCTGCCCGCCAACGTGCGCGACATCGCAGCCAAGCACCTGAATGCCGCGGCGATGGCCGAGCGCGTCGACGTGGCTGCCCTGAACGGCAGCCTGCAAAAGGACCTGACCGCGCGCGGCATGGTCTTCAACACCCCGAACACCGCTCCCTTCCGCGAGAAACTGCGCACCGCCGGTTTCTTCAACGAGTGGAAAGGCAAGTTCGGCGACGAGGCCTGGGCCGCCATGGAGCGCTACACCGGCAAGCTCGGTTGAAGTCGCGCTCTAAGGGAATCGAACCATGACGCAGTCCCCGGGTGAAGCCCTGGAAGGGGCCGCACCCGAGGCCGCGCGCCCGAGTCCGCCCTGGATGTGGCCGCTGGAGGTGGTCTCCGCGGCCCTGATGCTCAATGTCACGATCCTGCTGCTGGCAGGCGTGATTTCTCGCTACGTGTTTGGCAAGCCCCTCGTCTGGTCTGACGAGGTGGTTTCGATCTCCTTTGTCTGGCTCACGATGTTGGGTGCGGCCATCGCGCTGTATCGCAACGAGCACCTGCGACTGAACCTGTTCGTGGACATGCTCCCCGAGCGGCCGCGTGAATTCGTGCACGCCTTTGCCTTGGTGGCCATCGCCGCCTTGCTGCTCGTGCTTCTTAAGCCGGCCTATGAGTACATGCAGGACGAGTGGTTCATCCGCACGCCGGCGCTGGACATGCCCAATGCCTTCCGCGTGGCCTCGATCGGCTTTGGCTTTCTGGCCATGCTGGGGATGATCTTGCTGTACGCCGCCCGTACCGTGCGCAAGGCGGATCTCGCCCTGGCCGCCTTGCTGGTGGCCGCCATTGCAGGTGCGTGCTGGATGCTCTCGCCCCAGTTGATGAAGCTGGGCACGAGCAACATCAGCATCTTCCTGGTCGGCTTCGTGGTCGTGGCCCTGGTGGCGGGCGTGCCGATTGCGTTTTGCTTTGGTATCGGCGCGGTCTGCTACCTGGCGTTTTCCACCCAGGTGCCGCTGACCGTGGTCATTGGCCGCATGGACGAAGGTATGTCCAGCCTGGTGCTGGTGTCGGTGCCGATTTTTGTGTTGCTCGGGTGCGTGCTCGATGCCACCGGCATGGGCAAGGCCATCGTCGACTTCCTAGCGTCGCTGCTCGGTCACATCAAGGCCGGCATGTCCTACGTGCTGCTCGGGTCGCTGTTCATCGTCTCGGGTATCTCGGGCTCCAAGGTGTCAGACATGGCGACCGTCGCGCCCGCGCTGTTTCCCGAGATGAAGCGTCGCGGCCACAAGCCGCGCGAAATGGTGGCCTTGCTGGCCACGGGTGCCGCGATGGCCGACACCGTGCCTCCCAGCATCGTGCTGATCGTGCTTGGCGCGGTGGCCAGCGTGTCGATTGCTGGCCTGTTCCAGGCGGGCTTCGTGATTGCGATGGTCCTCCTGGCCATGCTGGCGGTGCTGGCACGCTGGAAGGCGCGTCATGAAGACATGAGCGGCGCCCGCCGTGCGCCGATGCGTGTGGTGGGCCGCTACATCCTGGTAGCGGCGCCGGCGCTGGTGCTGCCTTTCCTGATTCGCAGCGCGGTGGGCGAGGGTGTGGCCACGGCCACCGAGGTCTCGACGGTCGCTGTGATCTATGCGCTTTTTGTGGGCCAGGTGCTGTATGGCGGCATCGGTCTGCGCAAGTTCTACAGCATGCTGGTGGAGACGGCGGCGCTCTCCGGTGCGGTGCTGCTCGTGCTGGGCGCGGCCTCGGCGATGGCCTGGTCCATCACGCAAAGCGGGGTGGTGCAGCAGATGTCCCAGTTCATGACCACGCTGCCCGGTGGCTGGATGGGGTTCATGGCCCTGACCATCGTCGTCTTTCTGGTCCTGGGCTGCCTGTTAGAGGGCCTGCCGGCGGTGCTGCTGCTGGCGCCCATCATGTTCCCGATCGCCAGAAAACTGGGCATCCACGACATCCACTATTCCATGGTGATTGTGTGTGCGATGAACATCGGTCTGATGATGCCCCCCATTGGCGTGGGCTTCTACATTGCCTGCCGCATCGGCGGCACCAAGCCCGACGAGGTGATCGTCCCGATCTGGCCCTATCTGGTGGCGCTTTTGATTGGCGTGATCATCATCGCCGCCGTGCCCTGGCTGTCTACTGTGGCACTCTGACCCTGCCTATGATTTCTTTGTATCGAACCATGGCGCGCATACGCGCCTTCGAGCTCGCGGCCGAAGTGGCCAGCCAGGGCGGTGTGCAGGTGCTGGGTGCCACGCTCAGTGACAGCGCCAAGGTGCGCGGGCCTTTGCACCTGTCCATCGGCCAGGAGGCAGTGGCGGCCGGCGTGTGCGCGCACCTGGTGCGCGAGGATTACCTGACCAGCACCCACCGCGGGCATGGCCACACCCTGGCCAAGGGCGGTGACATGCCCCGCATGATGGCTGAACTCTTTGGACGCGCCGGCGGCAGCAATGGCGGCAAGGGCGGCTCGATGCACAT
>CANGSD010000109.1 GCA_947455875.1 Comamonadaceae bacterium | reverse complement strand
GTTTCTCCCGTGATGTGCTCCCCCTTGAGGGCGCGCGCCATGGGCCATTCCGTCGGGTGGACCGGGCGCGCGCGTCGTGCGTCCTCCACCCACCAGCCCGTCCACTTGCTGAAGTCAACGGGTTCGCCGACCCGGGGCTGCCCGCCTCCCCAGAAGGTCTGATTGGCCGGGTTGGTGCTGATCAGGCGTCCATGGGCATCGGTGACGAAGATGCCGACGCTTGTGGCCTCCAGCACGGCGTTGAGCCGGCGGCTCTCCGCTTCCACCTGGCGGGCCACGTTCTGGGCATGCAATTCGCTGGCGCGCAACTGCGCTTGGGCCGACTCGATGGCGAGCGCCTGGACGGCGATCGTATGGGCTTGTGTGGCGAGCTCGGATTGGGCCTTCGTGAGCAAGACGCGCAGCTCGGGCTCAGAGGCAGAAGGGGGGTCCTGGGTCACAGCCACGGCAGTTCAGTCTCGCAATCAGCTTGAAGGTCAGGGTAGCAGCGGGTGCCGCGTATGAGGGTTCCTGGATGTTTCAGTTGCTGGAGTAAGCTCGACGCGTCCTCATGCCCGCAGTTGCAGACCCCTCCCTCGTCGATTCGCGCTACGCCGCGGGCCGGCTCCTGACCACCCTGGCCCTGGTGACCTTGGGCAATGGCGGCATGTATGTGGTGGCGGTGGTGCTGCCGACCGTGCAGGCGGAGTTCGGCGTCGGCCGCGCCGATGCGTCGCTTCCCTACACCCTCATGATGGTGTGCCTGGGCTTGGGTGGGCTCGTGACGGGGCGCATGGCCGATCGCCACGGCATCGCGCCCGTGCTTGGAGTCGGCGCAGCGGCGGTGGCCGCCGGCTACATCCTGGCAGCGCTGTCGGACAACATCTGGACCTTCGGCCTGGCGCATGGACTGCTACTCGGCATGCTGGGAAGTTCAGCCACCTTTGCACCCCTGATCGCCGACACCGCGCTGTGGTGGAACAAGCGGCGCGGTATCGCGGTGGCTATTTGCGCCAGTGGCAACTATGTCGCTGGAGCGGTGTGGCCGCCGATCGTGCAATGGGGCATCGAGTCCTTTGGCTGGCGGCCGACCTATATGGCCATGGGCTTGGTCTGCGGCGCGGGCATCGCGCTGCTGTCGCTGCGCATGCGCCTGCGTCCGCCGCAGGTGGACGTCGCACCCGCCGCCAGTGTGGCGATGGCGTTGGCGCCGGACACACGCCGCCCCTTTGGTCTGGCGCCTGCGCACGCGCAATCGCTGTTGTTCATCGCCGGCATCGCCTGCTGTGTGGCGATGGCCATGCCGCAGGTGCATATCGTGGCCTATTGCGTCGACCTGGGCTTCGGTGCAGCGCGCGGCGCCGAGATGCTGTCGCTGATGTTGGTGTGCGGCATCGTCA
Organism: Comamonadaceae bacterium; assembly: GCA_947455875.1. Next base: position 4,087 of record CANGSD010000109.1, on the reverse strand, counting down.
GCCGCCTGGTGTCGGGCCTGATCTGCGACCGCATCGGCGGCATACGCACCTTGCTACTGGGGTCGGTGCTGCAAGGCGTGGCCCTGCTGATGTTCCTGCCCTTTGACGGCCTGGTGCCCCTGTATGTGATTTCGGCGATGTTCGGACTGTTCCAGGGCGGCATCGTCCCCTCCTATGCCATCATCGTGCGCGAACACTTTCCGCCCCAGGAGGCCGGTGCGCGCGTCGGCGCGCTGGTCATGGCGACCCTGGTCGGGATGGCGCTCGGTGGCTGGATGTCGGGGTGGGTGTTTGACCTCACCGGCAGCTACCAGGCAGCCTTTCTCAATGGCATCGGCTGGAACCTCTTGAACCTCTCGATCACCAGCTACTTGTTTTTTCGGGTGCTGCGCCGCACGCCGCGCACACCCTCACCAGCCTGAGTCCCCGTCGCATGTCTCTTTCCGTTCCCCCGCCCGATGCCATTACGCCCGGCGCTACGTTGCGCCACTACAAAGGCGGGCTTTATCGCGTCGTCGGTTTGTGCCGCATCGAGGCCACACTCAAGACCGGCGTCTTGTATCAAGCGTGCCAGGGCGACGAGGAGGTGGTGTGGATGCGGCCACTGGCGCAGTTTGGTGAGATCGTCACAACGCCGCACGGGCCGGCGGCGCGCTTCACCGTGGTCACACTGGCTGCTTGAGGCCCTCGGGTCGCGTTACCCGAAGCGGGCTCGGCATGCGGCCTGCATGTCCGAATCGCGGATGAAGCCACACTGCCCTGAACCCCCGCCGGTCGAGGCGCGGCACATGGCTTGCAGATCACCGTTGCGGATAAAACCGCATTGCCCGCTGCCGCTGCCAGTGATCGCACGGCAATAGGCCTGGGTGTCGTTGTCTCGGATGAAGCCGCACTGGCCGCTGCTGCTACCGGTGACCGCGCGGCACAGGGCCTGGGTGTCGTTGTCACGGATGAAGCCGCACTGGCCACTGCCGCCCCCGGTGGTGGCCCGGCAATAGGCCTGCATGTCGCCATCGCGGATGAAGCCGCATTGGCCCGATCCACCGCCCGAGCCCGCCCGGCACTGCGCCTGCAGGTTCGGATCCTTGATGAACCCGCACTGCCCGCTTTGGGCATGGGCCAGGCCCGAGAACAACAGGGCAGCAATCCACAGGAACTTCATGGCGGGTCGTCTCAGGCTGGTTACAGTGCAAGCTAATCATTAAATCACGCACCCCACCAGGACTCGTCATGGCAAGTTTCAATTACGGCATCGATTGCGAGGACGACAAGAAAGCCAAGAAGCTCTGGCAGTTCATCGCCCGTCTGAACATCGCGCAGGACGGCCTCGATCTATCCGGTGAGCGCGTCAGCGTGATCGCCGGTCAGGCTTTGCTGGAAGAACTCAAAGGGTATGCGAGCGCCCAGCCTGGCGATCTCGTGGCCGAAGTCTGGCCCGCCGATAGGGACTATGACGACGCGCAGGCGGGCGGCGCGCTGGAGGTTCATGCAATCAAGGGCAAGCCCACGCGCGCAAAGGCCGCTTCGGGGCCCACCCGCTTCAAGGCCTATGCCGGCAGCCAGGGCAACTGCCAGGCCTTTCGCGCTTGGCTCGACACCACACCTCCCCCAGGGCTCGAGATCCTTGAGCAGTGGGAGCCCGCGATCGAAGGCGGGTCCTGGGGCATCGACTTTCGCTGCGATGACCCGAACTTCGCCAAGTCGGCCAACTCGCAGTGGGTGGCCAAGGGCATCGTTCTCGAGAAGGTTCGGCGCTAGCGCGCCCCCTCAGTGATGGCGCGGCGCGAAGGTTGACCCGCTGTACATCGGCGTGGTGAACACTGACTGCCACGCCTGAAACAGGGGGGCCGCAGCGTTCGCGGTGCTACTCACGGCTTGCTGCTGTTGTTCGGCGGGTCGTATGAACTCGCTTTGCGCCTTCAGCCCGGCCATCATCAGTTCCTGGGCGTATTGCGCGATCGCACTGAAGCCGGAGAGCATGACCGTCGAATGGATCGCCATCAGCTCCGCGGGCGTGCTGGCACCGCGCAGGCGGTCAGCGGTCTGCTCCTGGAGCAGGGCCGCACGCTGGATCAGTTGTTGCTGCGTTTGCTGAAAGGTCTCCATGACGCGCAGCATGGCGCAGGCCGTCGTCGCCGTGCTGGCCAACTGCTGTCGGGTGATGTCTGCCACCGCGCTGGTGCCGGCATTGATGTCGGTCTTGACATCCGCTTCGTGCGCTGTCGCGGTGTCGCGGGTATTGCTTTTGCTAGCCATGAAGTTCGCTCCTGGTTGTGGGGGGTGAAAAAATGTGGCGCTTGCATGCGCGATTGCGCTCGCGCGTCGCGCTCAACGGGCGATGCTGAATTGATGACGCAACATCTTCATCTGGTCGTGGTGCCGTTGCACCGCGTGCAACTGGCGCTCCACGAGGTTTCGGATGGCGGAGGGCAGGGGCTTTTCCAAGGCTTTGCGATAGCGGATCGCGGCGTCGTCCTCGCCGCGTTCGGCCTCACTCAGAAGGACCTGGTCGTCATGCGTTGAAAGCGCCAACTTCACGGACACCCATCCGCGATGCACCACACCCAGGGCGCTGCCGCTGTCGCGGATCTCGCCGCCGAGGCTCTGGATCTGATCGTTGAGTTCTTGCGCCCCGCGCGCGCAGTCCAGTTCGCATTGCGAGAACGTCGCACGCAGGTCCTCGCGCTTGGCGTGGTCGGCGCAGTACTTGAAGCCGTGTTCGCCGTCCTTGCAACAGGCGACGAGGTCTTGCAGGACATCGACCAGGTCTTGCCGATCGCCCAGGGCCTCTTGCGCGGCGGAAGTTTCGAGGGCCGCTGCGACACTTGGCGTGCCGGCGTCTAGGGGGACTTGGGGGTAGGGACCTGGGCGTAGTGTGTCGACACGGCCCAGGGGGTCCTGATGGAGATCGCGTTCTTCCGCAGCCATGGTGATGCTCCTCGTTTCGATCGGGAAAGCCCCGAATCGAACCATGGTGGCTGCGGGTCTGCGGCGGCGCCGTCAGCCAGGCTGCGGAGAGCCTGTAGGACGTGGGCCCCGCAGGCCCGCGATCGCTCGGGGCTTACAGCCCCGCCGCTGCACGCAGCGCGGCAGCCTTGTCAGTCCGCTCCCAGGTGAACTCGGGTTCGGCTCGGCCGAAGTGGCCGTAGGCGGCGGTCTTTTGATAGATCGGGCGCAGCAGATCCAGCATCTGGATGATGCCCTTCGGACGCAGGTCGAAGACCTCGTTGACGATGGCCGCGATCTTCTCGTCGGCGATCACGCCCGTGCCTTCGGTGTAGACCGTCACGTTCATCGGCTTGGCCACACCAATCGCATACGCCACCTGCACTTGGCACTGCTTGGCTAGACCCGCGGCCACCACGTTCTTGGCGACATAGCGCGCGGCGTAAGCGGCCGAGCGGTCGACCTTGGAGGGGTCCTTGCCCGAGAACGCGCCACCGCCGTGCGGGCAGGCGCCGCCGTAGGTGTCGACGATGATCTTGCGGCCGGTCAGACCGCAGTCACCCTGCGGGCCACCAATCACGAAACGACCGGTGGGGTTGATCAGGTAACGGGTGTTTTGCAGCCACTCCTTGGGCAGCACCGGCTTGATGATCTCCTCGATCACCGCCTCGACGAAGGACGCCTTCATCTTGTTGCCGTCGCTCTGCTCGGGGCTGTGCTGCGTGGACAGCACCACGGTGTCGATGCTGTGCGGCTTGCCATTGACATAGCGCATGGTCACCTGGCTCTTGGCGTCCGGGCGCAGGAAAGGCAGGCGACCGTCTTTGCGCAGTTGTGCCTGGCGCTCGACCAGGCGGTGCGCGTAGTGGATCGGCGCGGGCATCAGCTCGGGGGTCTCGTCGCAGGCATAGCCGAACATCAGGCCCTGGTCGCCAGCGCCGGTGTTCAGGTGATCGTCGGACGCATGGTCAACGCCCTGGGCGATGTCATTGGACTGCTTGTCGTAGCAGACCATGACCGCGCAGCCCTTGTAGTCGATGCCGTAGTCGGTGTTGTCGTAGCCAATGCGCTTGATGGTGTCGCGCGCGACCTGGATGTAGTCGACATGCGCGTTGGTGGTGATCTCGCCGGCCAGCACCAC
>CANGSD010000108.1 GCA_947455875.1 Comamonadaceae bacterium | reverse complement strand
TTGGCAATGAAGTAGTCGCTGCGTTCCTTTTGCTGCGCCACGGGCATCTGCCGCTCGCGCAGGCCAAAGCGGATGTTTTCTTCCACCGTGAGCCACGGAAACAGCGTGTAGCTTTGGAACACCATGCCACGGTCTGCGCCGGGCCCTTGCACCTCACGGCCATCGAGCAGCACGCGGCCGGTGCTCGGTTGGTCCAGGCCCGCCACGATGCGAAGCAGCGTGGACTTGCCGCAGCCCGAAGGACCCAGGATGGTGACGAAGTCGTTTTCGCGCACCTCGAAGTCCACCGGCGTGAGCGCCTGTGTCGCTGGCCCCTTGGTCGAGGTGAAGGTGCGCGAGACGCCCTGGATGGAGAGTTGTCCGTTCACAGCGAACTCCAGGTGAAAAGACGGCGATTGAGCGACTTGAAGGCAAAGTCCGAGATCAGACCGATCAGGCCGATCACGATGATGCCGAAGATGATCTGGCCGGTATTGAGCAGCGCCTGGCTGTCGGTGATCATGTGCCCGATGCCCGAGGACGAGCCAATCAGTTCGGCCACGATGACATAGGTCCAGGCCCACCCCAGCACCAGCCGCAGGATCTCGGCGATATCGGGCGCCGCACCCGGAATCAGCACGCGCTGCACGATGCCCGAGTTGGATGCGCCCAGGGTGTAGGCGGCCTCGACCAGATCGCGGCGGGCCGAGCCCACGGTCACGGCCACCATCAGCACGATCTGGAACACCGAGCCGATGAAGATCACCAGGATCTTTTGCAGCTCGCCGATGCCGGCCCACAGAATCAGCAGCGGGATAAAGGCCGAGGCCGGCAGGTAACGACAAAACGAGACGAAGGGCTCGAGAAAGGCCTCGACGCCCTTGTGCGCGCCCATGGCGATGCCTAGGGGCACGGCGATGACGGCCGCCAGGATGAAGCCGCCCACCACACGCCACACGGTCATGCCGATGTCGTGCAGGAAATTGAATTCGGTAAACAGCAGCCACGCCTCATGCGCCATGGTGGGCGGGCTGGCCAAAAAGGTGGGCGACACATAGCCGCCCAGCGTGAAGAAGGCCCACGCGCCGAAGAAGACGACGAAAAAGGCCAGGCCCAGTACCCACCGGGCCTGCGCGCTCACCGGCTCCAGGGGAGCCAGCGAGCGGCGGCGCGGCCGCACGGGGTCCGGCGAAGCCGGGGTCTCAGGTGCAGGCCGCATGGGTTTAACGAATGAACTGGTTGGTGAACATCGCCGAGTAGTCGGTCGGCGCACGGCGGATCACACCGGCTTCCAGCAGGATCGCCGCGGCATCACGCATGAAGGCCTGCAGCTCGCCGGCGAAGAACTTCTGGTTCGCCGCCTTGTCCTGCCAGCGCAGGAAGGAGGACGACTTGGCAAACGCTTCACCGGTCTGCTTGACGGCGGCGCCCATGATCTCGTTGGACTTGGCCGGATCGTTCTTGATCAACTCCAGCGCGTCGAAGTAGGCGTTGGCCAGACCTTGGGCCGCTTTCGGGTTGGCCTTGAGCCAATCGGGCGAGCAGCCCACGGTGTCCATCACCATCGGGTAGTCCAGGGTGGTGGCCATGATCTTGCCGGACTGCGGGTTGTTGCGGACGGTGGACAGGAACGGCTCGTAGGTCATGGCGGCATCGTTCTGGCCGGCCACGAAGGCCTGGGCCGCCGCTTGCGGCGACAGGGTGGCCAGCTTGACGTCTTTCATGCTCATGCCGTTTTTATTGAGCATCCAGGCCAGGCCGAAGTAGGGGGCGGTGCCGGGAGCGTCCACGCTAATGGTCTTGCCCTTGAGGTCGGCGAAGCTGTTGATGTTTCCGCGCACGGCGATGCCGTCGGCGCCAAAGGATTTATCCAGCTGGAAGATCTGCACGATGGGCACGCCGTTGGCGTTCCAGGCGACGTGGGTCTCGACGGTGGTGGCGGCGCACTGGATCGCGTTGGAGGCCAGGGCCAGATGGCGGTCCTTTTGCGGAATCATCTTGATGTCCACGTCCAGACCGTGTTTCTTGAACAGGCCGGCCTTGTCGGCCAGCGTGAGCGGGGCAAAGCCGGTCCAGCCGGACATGCCCAGTGCGAGCTTGGTTTCCTGGGCGTGGGCCGAGAAAGCCAGTGAGGTGAACACCGCGCCGGCGGCCAGCAGCGATACGAACTTGTTGTTTGGCTTGCGCATGAAGAACTTCCTTGTGTGGGTCAAACTCACCGGGCTTGCGCCCCCGAAGTGAACGCGCGCGCTGTATAGACAGGCGGGCTCACGCGGCCATCTTAACGCCTCAAACGCTTGCCGTTCAGGCCGCGAATCGCTCGGCCCGGGCCGAGGGCCAGTGCGTGCGAAAGACCTCGGGCAGGCTGTCGAGGGGGTCCCCGAGCAGGGCGCCCGGTTTCAGTTGCGGCAGCAGGTCGGCCAGCGACCGCACCTCGGTGTCCGTCACCCGCCGCATCACATGGTGGGCGTTGATCTCGCCCGGGTGCTGAAGCCCGGCCGCCTGCACCAGTTCCTGCAGCGCGTGCAGGGTCTGATGGTGAAAGCTCTGTACGCGATGGGCCTTGTCAGGCACCACCAGCGCCCTCTCGCGCAAGGGATCCTGGGTGGTCACGCCGGTGGGGCAGGTCCCGGTGTGGCAGGTCTGCGCCTGGATGCAGCCTAGGGCCATCATGAAGCCGCGTGCTGCGTTGCACCAGTCGGCGCCCAGCGCCATCAGGCGGGCGATGTCAAAGGCGCTCACCACCTTGCCGGCGCAGCCCAGACGGATCTTCTCGCGCAGGCCCGCGCCGACCAGGGTGTTGTGCACCAGCAGCAAGCCCTCTTGCACCGGCGAGCCCACATGGTCGGTGAATTCCACTGGCGCAGCGCCGGTACCGCCCTCAGCGCCGTCGACCACGATGAAGTCGGGCGTGGTGCCGGTGTGCAGCATCGCCTTGACGAGGCCAAACCACTCCCACGGGTGGCCCACGCACAGCTTGAAACCCACCGGCTTGCCGCCCGAGAGCTCGCGCAAACGCTCGATGAAAGCCATCATTTCGAGCGGCGTGCGAAAGGCACTGTGTGAGGACGGCGAGATGCAGTCCACACCCTCAGGCACGCCGCGCGCCTGCGCGATCTCGGGCGTGACCTTGGCGCCCGGCAGGATGCCGCCGTGGCCCGGCTTGGCGCCCTGACTGAGTTTGATCTCGATCATCTTGACCTGCGGGTCGCGCGCATTCTCGGCAAAGCGCACCGGATCAAAGTGCCCTTGCGCGTCGCGGCAGCCGAAATAGCCCGAGCCGATCTCCCAGATCAGGTCGCCGCCATGCACCCGGTGGTGGCGCGAGATCGAGCCTTCGCCCGTGTCGTGCGCAAAGCCGCCCATCTTCGCGCCCTGGTTCAGGGCCAGGATGGCGTGCGAGGACAGCGAGCCAAAACTCATCGCCGAGATGTTGAACACGCTGGCCGAATAGGGCTGCGGCCGGCCTGCCCCGATGGTGAGGCGAAAGTCCGACGTGGCCAGCGTGGTGGGAAACATCGAGTGGTTGATCCACTCATAGCCCTGGCGCATCACATCGACCTGCGTGCCAAAGGGGCGGTTGTCGGGCGCGCCCTTGGCGCGCTGGTACACCAGCGAGCGCTGGGCCCGTGAGAAGGGCGCGGCCTCGGTGTCGCTTTCAATGAAGTACTGGCGGATCTCCGGCCGGATGTACTCCATGAAAAAACGCAGGTGCCCGATCACTGGGTAGTTGCGCAGCACGGCCCGTTGCGCCTGGCGCAGGTCGCGGACGCCGATGGCCGCCAGCACCGCGAAGACGACGACCCCGAAGCGCGCCCCACCGTCGCCATCACGTATCAACCAAACCATGCAGGCCAGCAGGCCCAAGAGACACAGGATCCAGGCGGTCCATCCGGGATGCAGCCGCCATGTGGGCCCGACTTCTTGCTTCATGGGAGTCTCCTCGTGTGTGTTTTGAACCCTTAACTCTCCGTGGCTTCGACCCAATCGATCAGCCTGTGCAGGGCGTGCCTCACAGTGGCCGCTCGCACCTGTGCGCGGTCGCCCTCGAAGCGCCGCGTCTCGCTGACCAGGCGCCCGTCGACCATGAACCCGAACCAGACCGTGCCCACCGGCTTGGCGGCGCTGCCCCCGCTGGGGCCGGCGACACCGGTCACCGCCACAGCCACCCGCGCCTGCGAATGTCGCACCGCCCCGTGCGCCATGGCGCGCGCCACGATCTCGCTGACCGCGCCGTGCGCGTCGATCAGCGCCGGATCGACCGACAGCATCTGCGTCTTGGCCTCGTTCGAATAGGTGACGAAGCCGCGCTCGAACCACTGACTCGAGCCCGCCAGGTCGGTGCAGGCGGCGGCGATCAGACCGCCGGTGCAGCTCTCGGCGGTGGCCATCATCCAGCCGCGTGCCATCAGGCGTTCGGCCAGGTGCGCCACGAGCTGCGCGGTCGGTGCGTCGTCGGGCAGGGGTATCGAGCTCACAGCCACCTCCAAAGCGTGACCCCGGCGGCGATCACCAGCAGCGTGCAGGCGGCGGCGACCAGGTCATCGAACAGGATGCCCAGGCCGCCGCGCCAGCCCGGGCCATGCAGGAGGCGGTCGGCCCAGCCCACGGGCCCCGGCTTGACCGCATCGAAATACCGGAACAGCGCAAACGCCATCCCCTGCAACAGCACGCCGGCGGGCGCGATCACCCACAACACAATCCAGAAGGCGACCACTTCGTCCCAGACGATGTTGCCCGGGTCGGCGCGGCCCAGGTGCTGCGCGGTGATGACGCAGGCCCACCAGCCCACCACCAGCGACACCACGATCACCCCGCCGATCTGCGTGGGCGTGAGCCACAGCTGCATCACCAGAAAACTGACCCAGGCCCATAGCGTGCCGGCGGTGCCGGGGGCCAGGGGCGACAGACCGCTGCCAAAGCCCAGGGCGATGGCGTGCGCCGGGTGCGAGAAGACAAAGCGCGGGGACAGGCGAGGGCGCGCGCCATTGGCAGTGGCAGGCGAGAAGACTTCCTGAGTAGACGGGGGCGGCGCTTCGGGGGTCATCCGGCGATGTTACGCGCAGGCCCGAAGGCGCCCTTCAAACGAAATGGTCGAAGGAGGCGAAGTGCCCGGGCACCGACTGCCCGTGGGCGTCGATCAGGCGTAGCCCGCCGGCGACCTCGATCTGTCCGATGCGCGTCACGCGCGTGTCGGCCTGGGCGGCGGCGGCGCGCACCGCCTCGCGGGCTGCAGGGGGCGCGGTGAAGGCCAGCTCGTAGTCATCGCCACCGGCCAGCGTGTAGGCGCGGCGCAATTCGGGCCCGACGGCGTCACCGGCTGCGAGCAGGGTCGCTACCGCATCGGCATCGACGGTGGCCCCGACGCCCGATGCGTGCAGCACATGACCGAGATCGCCTAGCAGCCCGTCGCTGATGTCGATGGCCGACGTCGCCAGGCCTCGCAGGGCCATACCCAGTGCCACGCGCGGCGTGGGCCTGTCCAGTCGCTCACGAGCGGCTGCCAGCACCGGCGCG
>CANGSD010000107.1 GCA_947455875.1 Comamonadaceae bacterium | reverse complement strand
TCGTAGAACGCAAGCAGTTCTTCGCGTGACACCTCGGTGCCAGGCTTCTTCACCGCCACCAGCAGCGGCCGCTCGTCCCACTTCGGATGCGGCATCCCCACGCAGGCCGCCATCGCCACCGCCGGGTGGGCCATCGCGATGTTTTCGATGTCGATCGAGGAAATCCACTCGCCGCCGGACTTGATCACGTCCTTGCTGCGGTCGGTGATCTGCATATAGCCGTCGGCGTCGATCGTCGCCACATCGCCGGTCGGGAACCAACCATCGCGCAGCGGATCGCCGCCCTCGCCCTTGAAATACTCACGCACCACCCACGGCCCCCGCACCTGCAGATCCCCATAGGTCTTGCCGTCCCAGGGCAGTGTCTCGCCGTCGTCGCCGACGATACGCATATCCACACCGTAGATCGCCCGCCCTTGCTTCAGACGGATCTTCATCTTCTCGTCTTCGGGCAGGCTCTGGTGCTTGTTCTTTAGGGTGCACAAGGTCCCCAGCGGGCTCATCTCGGTCATGCCCCAGGCGTGCAGCACCTCGACGCCATACTGCTCGCGAAAAGCCGTGATCATCGCGGGCGGGCAGGCCGAGCCACCGATCACCGTGCGGTTCAACGTGGAGAAACGCAGCTTGTTCGGGCCCATATGCCCCAGCAGCATCTGCCACACAGTGGGCACGCCCGCCGCATACGTCACCTTCTCGGCCTCGATCAACTCGTACACCGATTTACCATCCAGCGCCCCACCCGGGAACACCAGCTTGCACCCTGTCAGGGCCGCCGAATACGGAATGCCCCAGGCATTGACGTGGAACATCGGCACGACCGGCAGCACCGAATCACGCGCCGACAGACTCATCACATCGGGCAGGGCCGCCGCATACGCGTGCAACAGCGTCGAGCGATGGCTGTACAGAGCGGCCTTGGGATTACCCGTGGTGCCGCTCGTGTAGCACATGCTCGAGGCCGAGTTCTCGTCGAACTCGGGCCAGTCGTAGTCGGTGGGATGCCGACCGATCCAGTCTTCGTAGGCCACCAGATTCGGGATGCCGGTGTCGGCGGGCAGCGCCTTCGCATCGCACAGCATCACGTACTGGCGGATGCTGGGGCAGCGCGCATGAACCGCCTGCACCAGCGGCAAGAAGGTGGCGTCGAAGCACAGCACCCGGTCCTCGGCATGCTCGGCGATCCACGCGATCTGGTCCGGGTGCAGACGCGGGTTGATCGTGTGCAGCACGCGCCCCGAACCCGACACGCCGAAATACAGCTCCAGGTGCCGGTAGCCGTTCCAGGCCAGGGTGGCCACGCGATCCGAGAAATCGAGCTTCTGGGCGTCCAGCGCACGTGCGACCTGGCGGGCGCGCCGGCCGACGTCGGCCCAGGTGTAGCGGTGGATGTCGCCCTCGACGCGCCGCGACACGATCTGCGTGTCGCCATGATGGCGCTCGGCGAACGTGATCAACGACGAAATCAGCAGGGGTTGGCCTTGCATCAAACCGAGCACGGGAGTCTCCTTGAATTAGCGAATGCTTATTTGTCCAGTATCGCCCAGCCCGAGCGCCTGCCTCCACGAGGAAATCCCTCATGGGGCCGCGGACCGGCGGCCTGCAGGACAATCCCCCCATGTCCTCCCCGTCTGCCGCCGCCCCTGCCACCGCCTCGACCGAAAGCGGGGCCGACCTGGGCCTGCAGTGGATCCACGGCTACGCGCAGCTGGGGCCCGCCTTTTACACAGAATTGCGGCCCACGCCCCTGCCCGAACCCCACCTGGTGGGCCTGAGCGCCAGCCTGGCCGGCGAGTTGGGCCTGGATCCGGCCCGATTGGCCACCGCGGACGTATTGGCCGCCCTCACCGGCAGCGGCCCGCTGGCGGGCGCACGCCCCCTGGCCACCGTCTACAGCGGCCACCAGTTTGGGGTCTGGGCTGGCCAGCTGGGGGACGGGCGCGCCATTTTGCTTGGGGAGGCGCAGACCGCCGCCGGCCCCCAGGAGATCCAACTCAAAGGCGCGGGCCGCACGCCCTATTCCCGCATGGGCGATGGGCGCGCCGTGCTGCGCTCCAGCATCCGCGAGTTTCTGTGTTCCGAGGCCATGGCGGGCCTGGGCATCCCCACCACCCGGGCCCTGGCCGTGACCGGCTCGCCCGCCCCCGTGCTGCGCGAGGAAGTGGAAACCGCCGCCGTGGTCACCCGCGTGGCACCCAGTTTCATTCGCTTTGGGCACTTCGAGCACTTCGCCTCGACGGGCCAGGACGAGGCCCTGCGACAACTGACCGATTACGTGATCGACCGCTACTACCCGCAGTGCCGCTCGGGCCCGGCGTACGAGCGACTGGGGGGTAACGCGGTGGCGGCCTTCCTGGAGCAGGTCAGCGAGCGCACCGCCGCCTTGATGGCGCAGTGGCAGGCCGTGGGCTTTTGCCACGGCGTCATGAACACCGACAACCTGAGCATCCTGGGCCTGACCCTGGACTACGGGCCCTTCCAATTTCTCGACGGCTTCGACCCCGACCACATCTGCAACCACAGCGACAGCGGCGGCCGCTACGCCTACAACCGCCAACCCAACGTCGCCTACTGGAACCTGTACTGCCTGGGCCAGGCCCTGCTGCCCCTGATCGGCGAGCAAGACGTGGCCGTCGCCGCCCTCACCTCCTACAAGACCGTGTTCCCGCGTGAATTGCAAGCGCGCATGCAGGCCAAGCTGGGCCTGCTGCACGCACGCGAGGACGACCGCACCCTGATCGAAGACTGCCTGAAGCTGCTGGCCGCGGGCCGGGTCGACTACACCCTGTTCTGGCGGCGGCTGTCTGACCATGTGGCTGGCGGCCCGGTCGATCCGGTGCGTGACCTCTTCATCGACCGCGCCGCACTCGATGCCTGGTTGCACCGCTACGAAGCCCGCCGGGCCGACGAGCCTGATGACCATTCGGGCGCGCGTATGCGGGCCGTCAACCCCAAGTACGTGCTGCGCAATCACCTGGGCGAACTGGCGATACGCCAGGCCAAGGCGGGCGATTTCTCGGGCGTGGCCCGTCTGCTGGCGGTGCTGCAAGATCCTTTTGCCGAACACCCGCAGGCCCACGACGAATTCGCCGGCCTTCCGCCCGACTGGGCCTCCTCCATTGAAATCAGCTGCTCGTCATGACCTATCCCATTGAAAAAACCGACGCCCAGTGGCAGGCCCTCCTGGCCGACAAGGGCGCCGAGCGCCATGCCTTCGAGGTCACGCGCCGCGCCGCCACCGAGCGGCCCTACACCGGCAAGTACGAGCAGGTGTGGGCCGACGGCACCTACCACTGCATCTGCTGCGGCAGCAAGCTGTTTGATTCGCACACCAAGTTCGATGCAGGCTGCGGCTGGCCCAGCTTTTCGCAGGCGGTGCCGGGCGCGATCCGCGAGATCACCGACACCAGCCACGGCATGGTGCGGGTCGAAACCGTGTGTGCACAATGCGGGGCGCATCTGGGTCATGTCTTCCCCGACGGACCCCGGCCCACCGGCCTGCGCTATTGCATGAACTCCGCCTCGCTCGACTTCAACGCCACCTCTGACACACGGCCCGCCGCATGAAGCTGCTGCTCGATTTCTTTCCCATCATCTTGTTCTTCGTGGCCTTCAAGGTCGCGGGGATCTATGTCGCCACGGCGGTCGCCATCGTGGCCACCATCGCCCAGATCGCCTGGATCCGATGGCGCACCGGCAAGGTCGAGCCCCTGCAGTGGATCAGCCTGGCCGTGATCGTGGTGTTCGGTGGCGCCACCTTGCTGGCCCACAGCGAGACCTTCATCAAGTGGAAGCCCACGGTGCTGTACTGGCTCATGGGCGGCGCGCTGATTGCCGGCCCCTTGTTCTTCGGGCGCAACTTCCTGAAGTCGCTGCTGGGATCTCAAGTCACGCTGCACGAGGCCGGCTGGCGTGCCATGAACTGGAGCTGGAGCGCCTTCTTCGTCGTGATGGGCGTGATCAATCTGTGGGTGGCCTACACCTTCGACACCGACACTTGGGTCAACTTCAAGCTGTTTGGCGGCATCGGTCTGATGCTGGTGTTCGTGCTGGCCCAGGGTCTGTACCTGGCCCGCTACATGAAATCGGACGAGGCGGACGAAGCCGCCGATCCGACCAAGCCGCAACCATGAGCGCCGGCACCGGCATCAGCGCCGAGGCACTGCACGCGCGCCTGACCGAGGTCCTGGCGCCCACCCACCTGCAAGTGATCGACGAAAGCGCCGACCATGCCGGCCATATGGGTGCCGACGGCACCGGCTCGGGCACCCACTTTCGGGTGCGTATTGCCTCCCCGGCGTTCACTGGCAAGCGCCGGGTCGCCCAGCATCGCCTTGTGTATGATGCGTTGCAAGATTTTCTTGCGCGCGGGCTGCACGCCCTGGCGATCGAGATCGTCTGACCCCCCCTCTTCGCGCATTTCGCGGACTTGTTAGGAATCCAGCCTCCATGAAAAAGCACCTCCTCGCCGCCGTCGTCGCTGCCACCCTGTGCGCCGCCCTGCCGGCCCTGGCCCAGAACATCGCCATCGTCAATGGCAAGCCGGTGCCCAAGTCCCGCGCCGACGCGCTGGCCGCGCAAGTCACCAAGAGCGGCCGCCCGATCACGCCCGAAGTGAGCAACCAGATCAAGGACGAAGTCATCGCCCGCGAGATCTTCATGCAGGAAGCGGGCAAGCGCGGACTTGAAGGCAGCGACGACTACAAGAACCAGATGGAGCTGGCCCGCCAGACCATCCTGATTCGCGCGCTGTTCGCCGACTTCCAGGACAAGAACCCCGTCACCGACGCCGACGCCAAGGCCGAATACGACAAGTACGTCGCGGCCAACGCAGGCAAGGAATACCGTGCCCGCCACATCCTGGTTGCCAAGGAAGACGAGGCCAAGGCCATCATCGCCAGCCTCAAGAAGGGCGCCAAGTTCGAAGACCTGGCCAAGAAGCAATCCAAGGATCCGGGTTCGGGCGCCAACGGCGGTGACCTGGACTGGGCCAATGCCAAGAGCTATGTGCCCGAGTTCTCCGAGGCCATGGTCAAGCTGACCAAGGGCCAGACCACGCAGGCCCCGGTCAAGAGCCAGTTTGGCTTCCACGTGATTCGCCTGGACGATGTGCGCGATGCCCAGCTGCCCAAGTTCGAAGACGTCAAGGCACAGATCCAGCAGCAGATGCAGCAAGAGCGCCTGTCCAAGTTCCAGGACGATCTTCGCAGCAAGGCGAAAGTCGAATAAGTCCGTTCGCGGGCACCTGTCAAAGCGGCCTGCGGGCCGCTTTTTTCTTGCGCCCGTCGTCAGGTGATATCGTCCCCGAGTCATGCACCGCTCGACATGCTTTTCGCGACTCGTTGTGGCCCTGGCCGGGCTGGCGCTGGCCAGCCTCACGCAGGCCCAAGCTGCCAGCCCACCCCCGCTGCTCGATGAAGTCCCCTTCATCACCTCCCCCGACAACGTCACCCTGGAAATGTTGCAGGCCGCGCGCGTCGGTCCCACCGACCATCTGATCGATCTGGGCTCCGGTGACGGCCGCCTCGTGATCGTGGCGGCCAAGCGCTTTGGGGCCACGGGT
>CANGSD010000106.1 GCA_947455875.1 Comamonadaceae bacterium | reverse complement strand
GATCTCGCGGGTCTCGGGGTAATGCACGATGTGCTTGGTCTTGTTGCACGGCCAGGAGGTGGTGTCTTTCTCGCCAGCGGCCAGGGGGGCGCCCACGGTGTGTACGCAGGGCACGAACTCGCCATCGACGCCCAGCACGTCGTAGACCGCCTTGCCCATGCGGGTCATGATCTTCATGTTCACGGCCACATAGGCGCTGTCGGACAGCTCGATGCCGATGTGGGCAATGGGCGAACCCAGCGGGCCCATCGAGAAGGGCACCACATACATGGTGCGGCCCTTCATGCAACCGTCAAACAGGGGCTGCAGCGTGGCGCGCATCTGGGCCGGGTCCATCCAGTTGTTGGTGGGGCCGGCGTCTTCTTTCTTGTGCGAGCAGATGTAGGTGCGGTCTTCCACGCGGGCCACGTCCGTCGGGTCGGAGC
Organism: Comamonadaceae bacterium; assembly: GCA_947455875.1. The sequence goes on along the minus strand of CANGSD010000106.1, from coordinate 5,146 downwards.
AGGCCAAGAAGGAGTTGGGGCGCTTGGCGGGATTGAGCTTCTTGAAGGTGCCGGCGTCGACCAGCTGCTGGCACAGGCGCTCGTATTCGGCCTGGCTGCCGTCGCACCAGTACACCGAGTCCGGCTTGCACAGGGCCACCATGTCGGCGACCCAGGCAATCAGTTTGGCGTTCTTGACCCAGGCGGGGGCGGCAAGGCCCAGGCCCTGCATCGCGGGAGAGTTCATGTCCAAAGCTCCTGAAGTTGAATCCTGATTTCCACAAGGCGCGGCATCACGCCCTCTGGAAAACAGGCTGGCCCCCGCCGGGCACAGCCGTCTGGGGTGCCCGATTTTAGGGATGACACTTCCATGACGGGTCGGGCGACCCCGCTATTTCATGCAAAACTTGCATGACTTTATGCGCGGCGACCAGAATGAATTCCAAAGCATTCGTTCCGCTGTCGCCAAAAGAAAAGCCCGCCGGGCGTCAGCGCCAGCGGGCTATTTTTTAGGGCGTCTACTGCCGGGCGCGGCGGTCAGGCTCAGGCCATCGCGATGGCGATGAACGCCAGCAGGAAGATCAGGACGCCGCCGACCACGGGCAGCACGATGGGCATGTGGGGGACGATGCGCTCAATGGGATCTTGAGATTCCGTGGCGGCTGGGTGCGAGTTGTCGTGGCTGGACATGGCGGGGTTCCTTGAGGCGATCGGGTGCGCCGGGGGCGCGAACGCCGCATTTTAACGGGCCAGATCGTCCGTTAACGGCGGCCAGTCCAGAAGTTCGGCCAGACGCCGCACCACCCACTGCGCCTCATTCGGCGGCACCGGCGAGCCTTCTTGCGTGAGCGCCTGCAGCATTTTTTCCAGCACGTCCTGCTCGGTGATGCCCAGTTGGAACTGCGTCAGGCGCGCCTGTTCGGTCAGCGCCTGTGCGAGGTCTTCGCACAGTTCGTAGCGCGCGCGCACGTGGGCGATGGGCTCGGTCAGGCGATGTCCGCCGCGCGAGGCGTACAAGGCCAGAAAGGAATCGGGCACCTGGATCTGGTTGGCGTCGTCCATCCGAGGCTTTCGATCAGAGCCCGCCGGCGGCTTTGGCCGCGGCGCGCAGTTTGTCTTTCTTGCTGGGGCGCTTGCCTTTGATGCCGCCCGTGCCGGGTGCGGCCGCGGGTGCGGCGATCGTTTCGGTGCGCGTCGGCTCGAAGCCAGGCACCTGCTCGCGCGGGATCGTCAGACCCTGGCGTTTTTCGATCAAGCGCCAATGCGCCTCGGTCTCGGCGCTCACAAAACTCACGGCCAGGCCGCTGGCGCCAGCGCGCCCGGTGCGGCCGATGCGGTGCACATGGTCGACGGCCGATCGTGGCAGGTCGAAGTTGACCACCACCGGCAGGTCGGGGATGTCGATGCCGCGCGAGGCCAGATCGGTGGTGACCACCACGTCCCAGCGCTCGTCCTTGAATTGCTGCAGCACCTCGCTGCGCTGGCCCTGGCTCATGTCGCCATGCAGCGGCGTGGCGAAGATGCCGGCCTTGTGCAGTTTCCAGGCGACATGGTCTGCGGCATAGCGCGTCGCGACGAAGACCAAGGCGCGTGACCACTTGCTTTCTTGAATCAGGTGTTTGAGCAGCATCGCGCGCCGCTCGGGGTCGACTTCAATCACGCGCTGCACGATGGCGGGGCTGGGCGCGCGAGGGAGTGCGTGTTCGTCGGAGTCGGCGTGCTCCGATGGGGCCACCGAAATCTGCACTGGCGCGCGCAGCAGCGGCTCGGCCAGCGCGCGCACTGCGTCGGGGCAGGTGGCCGAGAAAAACAGGGTTTGCCGCTGACGCGGCAGGGTCTCCAGCACGGCGGCGAGTTCGTCGGCGAAGCCCAGATCGAGCAGGCGATCGGCCTCGTCGATCACCAGCGTGGCCACGTGCGACAGACGCAGCGCATTGCGTTGCATCAGATCAAGTAGGCGCCCCGGCGTGGCCACTACCACGTCGGCGCCTCCGCGCAGGCCCATCATCTGCGGGTTGACCGACACCCCGCCAAACAGGATCGCCACGCGCAGCGGCTTGGGCGCATGGCGTCCGAGATTGCGAAACACTTCGCCCACCTGGGCGGCGAGTTCGCGCGTGGGCACCAGCACCAGAGCGCGTACGCGGCGCGGCGTTTGCGCGGGTTCGGCCAGAAGGCGCTGCAGCAGGGGCAGCACGAAGGCGGCGGTCTTGCCCGAGCCGGTGGGGGCGAGTGCGAAGACATCGGCGCCACGCAAGACTGCGGGGATGGCCTGTGCCTGTACCGGGGTGGGCTGCGACAGACCCAGTGCGTGTGCCGCGCTTTCGAGTTCCGCCGTGAGGCCCAGGGCGCTGAAGGTCATGAATGTCGCCGAGCCACGTCAAGGCGCGCGGTGCAGGCGCGGCGCCGAGAGCAGGGCGTAGTTGTCTTCGATCGCGGCGTCCACCAGCGGCCAGCGACCGACCCAACCCGCTGCGGCCATGGCCTTGCGCAGAGCCGCGAGGTCCTTGGGATCGGGGGCGACCTTGATTTGTGCGAGAGCCGCCGGTGCGTTACCGCCTTGAAGCAGTGTCATCACCCGCTGGGCCCAATCGTTCTTGCGCATGCTCGCATTGTCCGCCATGCCCGATGTGAAATGATCGGCGCATGTCTGCCACCGCCTTCAACACCCTGCCCCTGTCGCCCGCCACGCTGGAAAACCTGCAGCGCCTGGGCTATCAGGAGATGACCGCCATTCAGGCCGCCAGCTTGCCGCCTGCGCTTTTGGGCAAGGACCTCATCGCTCAGGCCAAGACCGGCAGCGGCAAGACCGCCGCGTTTGCGCTGGCCCTGTTGGCCAACCTCAACCCACGGCGCTTTGCGGTGCAGGCACTGGTGCTGTGTCCCACGCGCGAGCTGGCCGATCAGGTGACGCTGGAGGTGCGGCGCCTCGCGCGCGCCGAAGACAACATCAAGGTGGTGACCCTGTGCGGCGGCGTGCCCCTGCGCGGCCAACTGGCCACGCTCGAACACGGCGCACACATCGTGGTGGGCACACCCGGACGGGTGATGGACCATCTGGCGCGCGAGAGCCTGAAGCTCGACGCCCTGAACACGCTGGTGCTCGACGAGGCTGATCGCATGTTGGACATGGGCTTTTTCGACGACATCGTCACCGTGGCCAAGCAGTGCCCGAGCGCACGCCAGACCTTGTTGTTCTCGGCCACGTATCCCGAGGGCATTGCCAAGCTGGCGGGGCAGTTCATGCGCGAGCCGGTGACGGTCAAGGTCGACGCGCAGCATGCGGGCGCTCAGATCGAGCAGCGCTGGTACGAGGTCAAACCCGGTGAGCGCCTGGCCGCGGTGGCGCGTTTGCTCGAACATTTTCGGCCGGCCAGTGCGCTGGCGTTTTGCAACACCAAGGTGCGCTGTCGCGAGGTAGTCGCGGCTTTGCAGGCGCAGGGCTTTCATGCCTTGGCGCTGTATGGCGAGCTCGAGCAGCGTGAGCGCGATCAGGTGCTGGTGCGCTTTGCCAATCGCAGTTGCTCGGTGTTGGTGGCCACCGATGTCGCGGCCCGCGGGCTGGACATTGCCAATCTGGCCGCGGTGATCAACGTCGATGTGACGCCCGACCCCGAGGTGCATGTGCACCGCATCGGCCGCACCGGGCGTGCCGGCGAGCGCGGGCTGGCGCTGTGTCTGGCGAGCCTGGACGAGATGGGTGCGGTGGGGCGCATCGATCAACTGCAAGGGCGCGAAAGCGTGTGGCATCCGCTGGCCGAACTCACACCGGCCGGGGGCGGCCCGCTGGTGCCGCCGATGGCGACGCTGCATCTGCAGGCGGGGCGCAAGGAGAAGATCCGCCCGGGCGACGTGCTGGGCGCGCTCACCGCCGATCTGGGCTACACCCGCGAGCAAGTGGGCAAGATCGATGTGAACGAGTTTTCGACGTATGTGGCGGTGGACCGCGCGATCGCGCCGCAGGCGGCCAGTCGACTCAATGCCGCGCGCATCAAGGGGCGCAGCGTGAAGGTGAGGTTGTTGGACGGGGTGTGAGGGGCGCCGCCTTCAGCGGTAGAACGCCTCGACCTTGCCTTTGAGTTTGATCAACAGGGGCTGGCCCTTGCGGTCCAGGGTCTTGCCCGCGGGCAGCTTGATCCAGCCTTCGCTGATGCAGTATTCCTCAACGCCTTTTTGCTCCTTGCCATTGAGGCGGATGCCGATGTCGTGCTCGAAGGCGGCGGCCAGGTGGTGCGGGCTGGCCGGGTCGGTGCACAGGCGATCGGGCAGGGCGGGGCGCTCGGGGGCGGGGGTCGATTCAGTCATCCGCGGATTGTCGGGGATCTGTCAGAGCCGATCGACCAGACGAATCGTCACCCCGAATAAATCGTTTCATTAAACGTTTCAAAAAAAGCAATTTGGATTAGAATTACCTTTTAAAACAACGGCTTGGCGCAGTCCGTATCGTTTCATGTCTAACGCGGATAAGGTCCTTCATGCCTTGCGAACCTGGGGCCGGCAGCCCGCAGGCGAGCTGGTGGCGCGACTGGGAATCAGCCGCGCCACACTCATGCGCGCTGTCCAGGCACTGGGGCCCCAGGTCGTTTCGCTGGGTCAGGCCCGGCGCACCGCGTATGCCGCCCGCCGCCCCGTGCGCATGCAGGGCGAGCCGCTGCCGGTCTACCGTATTGACGAATCCGGCCAGCCCCACGAGGTCGCCCGGCTGGCCCCGCTGCACCCGGCCGGGTGCGCATTGGATTGGCGCGAGCCTTGCCCCTGGCCCCTGGATCCGCAGATGGCCGAGGGCTGGTTCGACGGCTTGCCCTATTTGTTGGATGACGCGCGACCCCAGGGCTTCCTGGGCCGACACTTTGCGCGCCACCATGCCGTGCTGCTGCAGGTCCCGACGGATCCCACGCAGTGGTCCGATGACGATGTGCTGCATGCCCTGAGCCTGGTAGGGACCGATCTGCCGGGGTGTTATGTCGTGGGCGAGCCGGCCCTGCGTGCCTGGCTGGAGCGCTCCCAGCAGCCACCGGCCGTGATCACGGACGAAGCATGGCCTGACGCTTTCAGCCGTCATGTGGCAGTGGCCTTGAGCGACGGCGACCCCGGTTCATCGGCCGGTGGCGAATTCCCCAAGTTCACAGCCCTGCGTGAAAGCGGTGGCGTGCGCCGTCACGTGCTG
>CANGSD010000105.1 GCA_947455875.1 Comamonadaceae bacterium | reverse complement strand
CGTGGCGACGGTCAGCCCGTCACCAGCTTCATCGAGCTGGAGGTCGGGACACAGGTGGCGCATTACTTCGCGGGCGCCGCGGCGTCGATGTTGTTGCTGTCTACCTCGGGCGGCTATGGTTTCATCGCCAGCGTCGACGACATGACTTCGCGCCAGCGCGCAGGCAAGTCCTTCATCACCTGCGCCGCGGACGAGAGGGTGTGCCGACCCTCGCCGGCACAGGTGGCGCCGGGCGCGTCGGCCACGCATGTGGCCTGCGCCTCGACCGGCGGTCGTATCCTCACCTTCGAGATCTCTGAGCTCAAGCACCAGCCCAAGGGCGGTCGGGGTCTGATGCTGCTGGATCTGGAGCCTAAGGACACGCTGGCGGGCGCTGCGGCCTATGTGCGCAGCGTCAAGATCAGCGGCATCGGCCGCGGCGGCAAGGAGCGCGAAGAGACCTTGGAGATCCGTTCCCTGAACAACGCACGCGCCGCGCGCGGTCGCAAGGGCAAGGCCGCCGACCTGGGCTTCAAACCCACGGGCATCGAGCGGGTCGAATAAGCGCTGGACTCAGTCGACTTCGGCGATCAGCTCGATCTCGACGCAGGCGCCCATCGGGATCTGAGCCACGCCGAAGGCGCTGCGAGCGTGTGCGCCGCGCTCGCCAAAGATCTGCGCGAGCAGCTCGCTGCAGCCGTTGGTCACCAGGTGCTGCTCAGTGAATGTGGGTGTGGAGTTCACCAGGCTCATCACCTTGACGATGCGGCGCACCTTCTGCAGGTCGCCGATGGCGGCTTGCAGCGTGCCCAGGAGGTCAATCGCGATGGCGCGCGCAGCGGCCTGACCTTGCGCGGTGTCCATGTCCTTGCCCAATTGGCCCACCCAGGGCTTGCCGTCCTTGCGGGCGATGTGGCCACTGAGAAAGACCAGCGAGCCAGTGCGCACGAAGGGCACATAGGCCGCGGCGGGCGTGGCCACCGGGGGCAGGGTGATGTTCAGTTCCTGGAGCTTCTGGGCGATAGACATGGTGTGCGTGCGAGGGTCGGGGAAGGGGGGATTTGGCGCGATTGTAGGAGCTACCTCCCACCGAGCTTTCCCCGCGCAGAGTGGGTTCAGCGTAGGACGGGCATGACGATCAGCCGGCCACCGGCGGCGGTGCGTGCAGGCGTGTGACCTGCATGTGGTGGCTGAATTGGACTTCGGTGGCTTCTAGCTTTCCTTCGATCGGCGCGGCGCCGGCCGGCTCGGGGGTGCAGGCCAAGGGAATGTGGCCCTCGGTGGCCACCAGGCCCGAGGTCGGGTCCAGCCCGAGCCAGCCGGCCCCGGGCAGGTAGACCTCGCACCACGCGTGCAGCTCGGTGGCGTCCAGTCCGTGCGTGCCAGGGCGCGTGGGCGAGTCGGGCGCGATCTGGATCAGATAGCCCGAGACAAAGCGCGCTGCCAGCCCCAGATGGCGCATCAGATTGACCAGCAGCCAGCCCGAGTCGCGGCACGAGCCGCTGCCCTGGGCCAGGGTCTGCTCCGGCGTTTGCACGCCGGGTTCGGGCCGCTTGACGTAGCGCACTTGCGCATGCAGCAGCTGATTGAGCATGACCACGAATTCGACGCTGGGCCGCGGTCGGCGATCGATCCGGTCAAGCCAGGCCTGCACGCGTGGGGTGAGCGCGTCGACGCTGAGGTAGGGCGCGAGCGCCCGCGCCAGACCGGGCTCGTAGTGGATGGGATAGTCAGCGGCTTCGGGCTCGAGGAAGAATTCGAAGGGGTTGAAAGGCGCCAGCTCGACGACCAGATCCACCGTGATCCGCAAGGCCGGTGTGGGCTGCGTGATCAGCAGGCGCGCCTGGTAGTTGGCGTAGGGGTCCTGGTGCCAGTGCACCAAGGTGCTGGCGGGCTCGACCCGGAGGGCATACGACAGGATGCGGCTACGGCTATGCGGTGCTGGCCGCAGCCGCACGAGCTGCGGCCCCAGCAGCACGGGCCGGGCGTAGCGGTAGTCGGTGACATGGTGCAGGGCAGCGTACAGGGGCATCGAAAGCACAGGAGGTGGCAGGAGCGCCTGCCCGCATCCTAGCCTGCTGTCCCCTGGCCTGCGGCCTGAGGGCCTGTTCGTGCCAGGCGGCTTGCCAGCACCAATTCCAGGGCAGTGGCCTCGACGGGTTTGGTCAGGTGCTGGTCGAAGCCGGCGGCGGCGCTGCGGCGCTGGTCGTCCTGCGTGCCCCAGCCGGTGACCGCGACCAGCAAGAGGCCCCGCAGGTACGGGTCGCTGCGCATCCGGCGCGCCACCTCATAGCCGGACATGCCGGGCAGCCCGATGTCCAGCAGCACCGCGTCGGGTCGCCAGTGACGGACCGTGGCCAGAGCCGCCGGGCCGTCGTGGACGGTGCGCACCTCGTACCCGAGCAGGCCCAGCATCAGGGCCAGGCTCTCGGCACCGTCGACGTTGTCGTCGCACACCAGCACTCGGCAGGGCGTGGCCGAGGGCGCGATGCGCGCTGGCGGCGAGGCGGGCACGTGGCCATCGTCGGCGGTGCGTGCGGTCAGCGGCAGCCGCACGGTGAAGCGACTGCCTTGGCCCAGTCCCCGACTCTCGGCGTGGATGTCGCCGCCATGGAGTTCAACCAGTTTCTTGACCAGAGACAAGCCGATACCCAGCCCGCCCTGGGCGCGTGCGAGCGTGTGATCGACTTGGGCGAACAGATCAAACACCCGCGGCAGCATGTCGGCGCTGATGCCGGTGCCGTTGTCCGTCACGCGGATGACGGCGTGCGGTCCCTCCACCTGGGCGGACAGCTCGATGCGCCCGCCGGCGGGCGTGTACTTGGCGGCGTTGTTCAGAAGGTTGCTCACCACCTGGGCCAGGCGGGTGAGGTCGCCATCGATCCACACCGGCTCGGTGGGCAGCTGCATGACCAGTCGGTGGTTGCTGGCCTCGATGGCGGGACGGCCGCTTTCCAGAGCGCTCTCCAACACCGACTGCAAGGTCAGACGCATCAGTCGCAGGTCGACCTTGCCCCGGCTGATACGCGAGACGTCCAGCAGGTCGTCCACCAGTCGCACCATGTGGGCGAGTTGGCGTTCCATCATGTCGCGCGCGAGCGCCGCTGGGCCCGTGAGCTGCCCGCTGCGGCGCAGGATCTCCAGGCCGTTGCGGATCGGCGCCAGCGGATTGCGCAGCTCGTGGGCCAGGGTGGCAAGGAATTCGTCTTTGCGATGGTCGGCCTCGCGCAGCGACGCATACAGGCGCGCGTTTTCCAAGCCGGTGGAGGCGATGGCGGCCAGCTGCATCAGCACCGTGCGGTCTTCGTGGGTGAAGTCGCCATAGGGACCGCCGGTGAGCTGGACCTGGCCCAGCGGCTCGCCGCCCTTGCCGGTCAAAGACGCGCTCAGCACTGTGCCGTGCTGCGGCTCGCTCGGGTTCGCGTCGGCGGCGAGCGAGACGGCCTGAATAGTGCGCGCGCCCGGCTCTTGCAGTGTGAGCTCGGTGATCGCACGGCGCGCGCCCAGGATCTCGCGGGCCTGATGGGTGAGGACCTGTGCGATCTCGTCAGCTGACAAGCTGGCGTGCACGAGACGTGAGGCCTGCGCCATACGGGCTAGCAGGCGTGCGTAGTGACGCTCCTCTTCGAGCAGGCGGTTGATGTCTTGCTCGGCGCGCTTTTGCTCGGTGTCGTCGTGCAGCACCGCCAGCACGTTATCGATGGCCCCTTCGCTGCCGAACTCAGGCACGAAGCGTCCCGAGAAGTGGCGCAGCCCGCCCGCGGCCTCGTAGGTGAAGGCCACCGTCTGCGCGCAGGCCTCGCGAAAGGCGGACTGCACCGCGTTTTCCCAGCAGTCGCACAGGTCGGCGGGCATGTTCAGCTCGCGCGCGGTGCGGCCGATGAAGTCCTGCGGGGCACGACCGGTCATGCGCTCGATCGCTGCACTCACGAAGACATGACGCAGCTGCCGGTCAAAGCGCGCGAGGATGTCTGGGGTGTTGTCGGCTAGGGTCTGCAGCTCACGTTCGCGCGCCTGCAAGGCGGCCTGGGTCTCCTTGAGCGAGGTGACGTCGGTGGACACGCCGCAGACCGCATACGCGTGCCCCGTTTCGTCGAGCAGCGGGAATTTGCTGGATAGGTAGTAGACGGCCCGACCCCGCTGGAAGGTGGTTTCCTCGGCGACAACCAGGCGCCCCGAGGTCATGACTTGTTCATCGTTGCGGCGCACGTCCTGGGCCACCAGCGGTCCATAGACCGCTTCGTCGGTCACGCCATCGGCTTGCTGCTCGGACAGGCCCACGCGCTCGCGCCAGGCCCGGTTGGTGAGGAAGTAACGACCCTCCAGGTCCTTGGCGAAGACCAGCGCGCCGGCGCCGTCGATGATGGTCTGGGTCAGGCGCTGGGCCTGGCGCAGTTGCTCCTCGGCCTGCTTGCGCGCGTCCTCCCGCTCGTGCAGGCCGCGCTCCATGGCCCATCGCACCCGTGCGTTGTCGACGGCGCGCGCCAGTACGAAGGGGCTGAGCCAGTCTTCGCCGATGTAGTCCTGGGCGCCTGCGCGCAGCAGCACCGGGCCGAGGTCGCGCCCATTGCCTGGCGTGATCACCACCATCGGGCACGGCGTGAGGCCTTGCGCGTCGACCAGACGGCCGATCAGGCGCATGGCGTCCATGTCGGCCAGGGGGCAGGCCAGCAGGATGGGCGTGCTCTCGCAGGTGGGTTCTTGCGCCTGCCGCAGGGCCGCTTCGCCGGTGTCTGCCTCGGTGAACTCGCAGCGCCAGGGTGAGCCGCTTCTTAGCAACTCGATGATCCATTGCCGATCGCCTGGGCTGCTACCGGCAAGGATGACCTGGAGGATGTCGCCGTGCTTCATGCGCGCCACCGCAGTAAGGCGCCGAGCGGCTGGGCAGAGAAAAGGGCGGGCATCAAGGGGCGCTCCGAAATAGATCTTAAGTAGTATATGAAGCCATTCATCACCCAGAGAGGCGTTACACATGGCGTTGGCGGGCGTGCTGTGGGCCATCGTCCTGGGCTGCGCCCTGCAACTGCAGCAGGCCCGCCTGGCGCTAGCGTCCACTTATGGCGCCTGGGCCCTGGCGGGCCTCGTGCTGGGTCTCATCGCCTGGGGCCTGAGAAATCGGGGTGCGCCCTCCCGCGCAGGCCTGAGGCGGGTCCTCTCGGCTGCGCTGCTGTCCGTCGGTATCGGTGGCTTGGCCTTCGCCACCACGGGTCTGCGGGCCCTGCACTTCGCGCAGCAGGCCTTGCCGCCCGCGCTGGAGGGGCGGGACATCCGGGTGGAGGGCCGCATCGTCGACATGCCCCAGCGCGGCGAGTTCGGGCCGCGCTTCGTGTTGGCGGTCACGCAGGCCGATGTTGCCGGCGTGCCGCCGCGCCTGCTGATCTCCTGGTACCAGGGACCCGCCGCACCGGATGAAGGCACTGCGTCGGCGCGCACCAGTGAGGTGCCGCGCGCGGGCGAGCAATGGCGCTTTGTGGTGCGCTTGAAGGCGCCGCATGGCCTGCGCAATCCGCGCGGCTTCGACTACGAGCTGTGGCTGTGGGAGCGCGGCATCCAGGCTACGGGCTCGGTGCGCGCAGGGGTGCTGCCGCCGCAGCGGCTGTCACCGGCGCCCGCCT
>CANGSD010000104.1 GCA_947455875.1 Comamonadaceae bacterium | reverse complement strand
CGGGCCGTGCCGGCGGCTCAGGCCGCGCGCTTAGGGCCGATCCCGACCAGAAAGGTCTCGGAGGACTTGTCCCGGGAGGCCTTGGGCTTGATCGGCTTGACCACCCGGAAGGTTTCCTTGAACAACTTCACCAGCTGGCTGTAGCCGCTGCCGTGGAAGACCTTGGTCACCAGGGCCCCCTCGGGCTTGAGGTGGGCCAGGGAGAACTCGATGGCCAGTTCGACCAGATGGCTGATGCGGGCAGCGTCGGCCGACTCGATGCCCGAAAGATTGGGGGCCATATCGGACACCACCACGTCCACGACCCGCCCGGCCAGCGCCGCCTCGAGGCCGGCCAGCACCTGCGGCTCGCGAAAATCCCCCTGCAGGAAGGTCACCCCTTCGATCGGCTCCATGGGTAGCAGGTCCAGCGCCAGGATGACGCCATCGAGCTGGCCCGCCGCCGCCCCGCCGGGGGACAGGCGCCGGCGCACGTACTGGCTCCAGGCGCCGGGCGTAGAGCCCAGGTCCACCACCACATGCCCCGGTCGGATCAGGCCCAGAGCCTCATCGATCTCTTTGAGCTTGTAGGCGGCGCGGGCGCGATAGCCCTCCCTCTGGGCGAGCTTCACATAAGGATCGTTGATGTGGTCGTTCAACCACGCCTTGTTCACCTTCTTGCTCTTGGTCTTGACCTTCATTCACTCTTTCCTATGCGGGGGATAATACGGCCCATGCCCGCTATTGAATTGTCCATCGCCGAGCGCAAGGCGCACCGCGCCGAGGCCCACCACCTCGATCCCGTCGTCATGATCGGCAACGACGGCCTCACGCCGGCGGTGCAAAAAGAGATCGACGCCGCCCTCAACGCCCACGGCCTGATCAAGGTGCGGGTGCTGGGCGACGACCGCGCCGCCCGCGAAGCCATCTACCTGCAACTGGCCGACCAGCTCGGCGCCGCCCCCATCCAGCACATAGGCAAGCTGCTGGTGCTGTGGCGCCCCAAGCCGCCAAAGGCCCGCGCCGAGGCGGACGAAGACCGCAAGGCCGGCCCCCGCGACATCAAGGTCCTGAAATACAGCAAGCGCGGCGGCCAGCGGCCCGAGGTCAAGACCCTGCGGGTGCTGGGCAACCAGCGCCTCACCCCGGGCGGCCAGGTCAAGCGAGCCAAGCCCAAGCAGAAATCGATCAAGAAGGGTCGGCTGACCTGAGGCCCGCCAGCTTGTAAAGCACGACCCCGGCGCAAAGCCACTGCAGCAGGTACAGCCCGCTGCCCACGGCGTGCCACAGCTTCAGGTTCTCGCGCGCCACGATGCGCGGCGCCACCCCAAACTCCAGCAGCAAAGCGGCCAGCAAGCCCGCCAGCAGCCAGGCCAGCGCCCCGCCCGCCCAATCCATGCGCGGCGCCTGACCCCGCGGGCGCGACACGATCAACAGCACCCCGCCGCAGCCCAGGGCCACCCAGGTCTGGGCGGCAAACAGCTTGGCCGCCATGCCACCGGCCAGCGCCGGCGTGGGCAGGTGGGCAAACAACAGGGGCACGACCCACGCGCCCACGGCGGTGAGGCTGCCCCACCAGAGCGCGGCCGCCAGCAGGCCGAGGCGGTCGATGGGCTTCAAGGCAGCGGTCAGACGTAGCGAACCGCGACGATTTCGTAGCGGCGCAGGCCGCCCGGGGCCTGGACCTCGGCGGTGTCGCCCTCCTCTTTCCCGATCAGCGCGCGGCCGATGGGGCTGGAGACGTTGATCAGGCCGAGTTTGAGGTCGGCCTCGTCCTCGCCGACGATCTGGTAGGTCACTTTTTCGCCGCTGTCCTCGTCCTCGAGTTCGACGGTGGCGCCAAACACCACCCTGCCATCGGCATCGACGGAGGCCGGGTCGATCACCTGGGCGGCCGAGAGCTTGCCCTCGACTTCCTGGATCCGGCCCTCGATGAAGCCCTGGCGGTCTTTGGCGGCGTCGTATTCGGCGTTCTCCGACAGGTCACCCTGGGCGCGGGCCTCGGCAATCGCGTTGATCACCGCCGGGCGGTCGACGGTCTTGAGCCTGTGAAGTTCAGCCTTGAGCTTCTCGGCGCCGCGAACGGTGATGGGGATGGTGGCCATGACGGGTATTGCTGGGGGACAAAAGGAAACCGCCGACCGTTGCCAGCCGGCGGTATGTGGAGCTGTAATTATGCCGAAATCATCGGCCTTCGCGGATCGAGGGGTGAATCATTCGGTATTCACCCTCGTTCCCGAACTAGATCGCCAGCAAGTACTTTGCCCTAGGACTGTTTGTTATCCCCCTGAGCCGCTTTGCCCTGATTGACTACACCAATGTAATGGTTGAGCTCTTCTAATGCAGCGATTTGTACGCCACCGACAGGGATTTTCTTCAGATTCACGGGGGTCGGCTCACCGGGCTCCGCCTCAAGCCCTTCGCCCTGAGCACCCGGCTGCGAGGTCGCGAAGTCCGACGCCTGTGGTTGCTGCTCGGGAACCGGATCCCCTGCATTCACCGAAGTGCTGACCTCCTCAGGCACCGCTGCTTGCAACTCGGACCGAAAAAATTCGGCCCCCGTCTGGCGCGGCAGCGGCTGGACAGCACGCTCACGCACACAGCAGTAGGTCCTGACAGCGGTGTCGGCCAACCAGGACACGAGCGCACCACCCACTGCTCCCGCCGCACCGCTCAGGCCGTTCACGAGATTCAAGTGGTAGGTGTCCGTTTGGTCATAGTTGTCGCGATTGACGCCCGAGGCCAGTGCATAGGCGCCGGCTCCCGCCACCAATAACCCCACAATGGGGGTCGCGATGCGCGCGCAACGGCTAATGCTGGAGGGTTGGGACGGGCGGGCAGCCGCGAAATTTTGGTCGATGATTGATGCGCGGGAGCGTGGATTGATGCCAGAAGGTTGAGCCATATCATGTAAGTCATCATGAGGTTGAACAAATGGCTGCAGCGAGGTCTCAAATCCACGCGCAGCCAAACGATGGGTAACCTCCAAGCCCATCCTGTTCGCTGCTGCCTCCTCGGGGTCTCCTGCAGTGTCAGGATCGGATCAACTACCACGCGCACAAAAAACCACGGGCCGCCACGCAGTCGCCCGCGCGCGGCCCGTGGGCTGCAAGAAAAAGAGGTGACGCTCAGGCCAGCTGCGCGTGCATCTCCTGCACCGAGATCACGTCCAGCGTGTCCAGGTACTTCATACCCTCGACGGCGGCTTCCGCGCCGGCGATGGTGGTGAAAGTGGTCACGCGCGCCAGCAGCGCCGAGGTGCGAATGGCGCGCGAGTCGGCAATGGCGTTGCGGCGCTCTTCGACGGTGTTCACGACCATCACGATCTCGTTGTTCTTGATCATGTCCACCACATGCGGGCGGCCCTCGGTGACCTTGTTCACCGTCTGACACGCCACGCCAGCGGCGGTGATCGCCGCGGCGGTGCCCTTGGTAGCCACCAGCTCGAAGCCCAGGGCGACGAGCTTGCGGGCCACTTCGACCGCGCGGGGCTTGTCGCTCTGTTTCACGGTGAGGAACACCTTGCCCGTGGACTGGCCTTGCGCGTCACGCGCACGCGGCAGACGGGTACCGGCGCCCAGCTGGCTCTTGACGAAGGCTTCGCCAAAGGTCTTGCCCACGCCCATCACCTCGCCGGTGGACTTCATCTCGGGGCCGAGGATGGTGTCGACACCCGGGAACTTGACGAAGGGGAAGACGGCTTCCTTCACGCTGAAGTAAGGCGGCGTCACTTCGTCGGTGATGCCTTGCGACGCCAGCGACTGACCGGCCATGCAACGCGCCGCCACCTTGGCCAATTGGATGCCCGTGGCCTTGCTCACGAAAGGCACGGTGCGTGAGGCGCGCGGGTTGACCTCGAGCACATAGATCACGTCCTGGCCATCGACATGCTGGATGGCGAACTGCACGTTCATCAGGCCCACCACGTTCAGCGCCTTGGCCATGGCGGCGGTCTGGCGCTTGATTTCGTCGACAGTGGCTTTGGACAGCGAATAGGGAGGCAGCGAACACGCTGAGTCGCCCGAGTGGACGCCGGCCTGTTCGATGTGTTCCATCACGCCGCCGATGAAGGTGCGGCTGCCGTCGGACAGGCAATCCACATCGCACTCGATCGCGTCGTTCAGGAAGCGATCGAGCAGCACCGGCGAATCGTTGGACACCTTGACCGCTTCGCGCATATAGCGCTCGAGGTCGCGCTGCTCGTGGACGATCTCCATGGCGCGGCCACCGAGCACGTAGCTGGGGCGCACCACCAGCGGGTAGCCCAGGGCCGCGGCTTTTTCCAGAGCCTCGGCCTCGGTGCGGGCTGTGGCATTCGGCGGTTGGCGCAGACCGAGTTCGTGCAGCAGTTTCTGGAAACGCTCGCGGTCTTCGGCGGCGTCGATCATGTCGGGGCTGGTGCCGATGATGGGCACGCCCTCGGCCTCCAGGCCCAGCGCGAGTTTCAGCGGGGTCTGACCGCCGTACTGCACGATCACGCCGGCGGGCTTTTCCTTGTCGACGATCTCGAGCACGTCTTCGAGCGTGAGCGGCTCGAAGTACAGGCGATCCGACGTGTCGTAGTCGGTCGACACGGTCTCGGGGTTGCAGTTGACCATGATGGTCTCGTAGCCGTCCTCGCGCATGGCGAGGGCCGCATGGACGCAGCAATAGTCAAACTCGATGCCCTGGCCGATGCGGTTAGGGCCACCGCCGAGCACCATGATCTTTTTCTTGTTCGTGGGCTCGGCCTCGCACTCGTCTTCATACGTGGAGTACATGTAGGCGGTGTTGGTCGCGAACTCGGCGGCGCAGGTGTCCACGCGCTTGTAGGCGGGCCGCACATTCAGTTTCTTGCGCTGTTCGCGCACCGCCTTGTCGGTGGTCTTGAGCAGCTTGGCCAAGCGACGGTCGGAAAAGCCCTTGCGTTTGAGCATGCGCAGGGTGGTGGCATCGATCGAGGCCAGGGCGCCCTCGCCCTTGTCCGCGGCCAGCTTGTCCATTTCGAGTTCGAGCTTGACGATCTCCTCGATCTGCACCAGGAACCACGGGTCGATCTTGGTCAGGTCATGCACCTCGGCCACGCTCAGGCCCATGGCGAAGGCATCGCCCACGTACCAGATGCGCTCGGGGCCGGGCTCGCCCAGTTCCTTCTCGAGCGTCTCGCGGTCTTGGGTCTTCTCGTTCATGCCGTCAACGCCCACCTCCAGACCGCGCAGCGCCTTCTGGAAGCTTTCCTGGAAGGTGCGGCCCATGGCCATCACCTCGCCCACCGACTTCATCTGCGTGGTCAGGCGCGAATCGGCTGCCGGGAATTTTTCAATCGCAAAGCGCGGAATCTTGGTGACGACGTAGTCGATCGAGGGCTCGAAGCTCGCGGGCGTGGCGCCGCCGGTGATTTCGTTGCGCAATTCATCGAGCGTGTAGCCCACGGCCAGCTTGGCGGCCACCTTGGCGATGGGGAAGCCCGTCGCCTTGGAGGCCAGCGCCGACGAACGCGACACGCGCGGGTTCATCTCGATGACGATCATACGACCGTACGTCGGGTTGACCGAGAACTGCACGTTGGAGCCGCCCGTGTCCACACCGATCTCGCGCAGCACCGCCAGCGAGGCGTTGCGCATGATCTGGTATTCCT
>CANGSD010000103.1 GCA_947455875.1 Comamonadaceae bacterium | reverse complement strand
GAAACACGTCGAGTCCCGCCTGGCTGATATGCAGGGCCCCGTGCGGGAGGTTGATGAGGGGATCTACGCCCCCCCATTGCGCCGCCATCGTTTGCAGCTCGATCTCCCGCTTCGCCAGCAAGAGCGTCGTGAACGTTTCCCGGATTGGGGCATCGGATAGGTCGGGTGGCAGTTGCAGATCGGTGCGGATGGTTTGCAGGATCTCAGCGGTCCACAGTGCGTCCAGATGCCTGCGGAACCCTTGGGTGGTGTGAGCGATGCGAATGCGTATGTTCTGGGCGGGTCCGGTGCGCGCGTTGAACTCCGAGCGTGCATTCATGAAGTCCTCCTGCGCCCCTTCCGATTCAGGCTGATCGATGACCATGAATCCGACGCCTGTGGCATGGGAGAAGATCACGCCGATCGCAGCGCCGATGTCTGCGGCGAAGACGCCCCGGTCGGCCTGCGTGGAGATGGCGATGATCCCGTTGTGATCGGTGTACACGGCTTGCTCGTAAAGCAGGGTACCCAAGGTCGGCTCTGCGTCCGTCTGCGCAGTACCGCCTGCGATGGCTGCCGGGGTGTTGGCGTACACGCTGACGTACTCGCCATGCATGGGAGCCAGGCTATCGTCCGAATCGCTATCCGACTCGATCGCCTGTGCAGCGTGAGCCTGGGCTGTTGGTGCGGATGCGGATGCCGGTGCCGAGGTGACGGTCGATGGGGTGGGTGCCTGGGTGGTCGCAACCTCAAGGGGAGTGGGTTCGGTCTGCGATAACGCTGTCGCAGCGGCTTGTGGCGCTGCCTGATCGGGGACGGGTCTCGGCAGCTGCGGAAGTTCACGACCCGCCAGCGTATGCCGGGCCTGCTTGGCATCTCGCCGCGCAGATTCAGCGCCACCTTCAACGGGGGAGAGCGACTCTTCCTCGCGCTTGCGTTTTCGGCTTGCGAGGGGTTCGGCGGGGTGTGCGATGTCCGCGTTGCGATCGCGCAGGGCGGGCGCGACCTGGGTCGTACGGGCGAGCGATGCCGCGCCGCTGGCGATGGGGACGGCAGGGGCAGTCTGGACCCGGGCCATTGGCCTGGGAGGTGTCGGGGGCAGCGGGCCCCTGTTCGAGATCGGTGCTTTGCTGGGGACGCTGTGAGCGCTGGAGGAGCTGGAGGCGGAGTTCATGTCGGGTCCTTGTCAATCGGGCAGCGCGTCGAGGTCGGCGGGCAACTGGGCGTAGGGCTCGGAGTCAAACAGGTGCCTCCTCCTCTCGCTTGCGCTTGCGGCTGGCCAAGACGTCGTCGGGGTGCGTGACGATGGCCTTGCGATCGCGCAAGGGGCCTGCGTCTTCCAGGTCCTGGCGCGCGGATGCATCAGGTGTTGGCGTCGGGGGGCGCAGTGGAGGCACGTAGCGCGAGGCGCTGGCTGCAGGGCTGCGGGCACTGGAGGTCATAGGCGGGCTCAGGAAGTGAGCGGCCATCGTAGTGACACCGCCTCGCCGTTTCAGTCAGAACGCTGAACGCAACGCTGGCCTGGCTGCTGAACCCCCGGGCCGCTCTATCTCTTGGGAGAAGGGCTCAACCCGCCAGGGCTTCGAGCAGTTCGGTTTCGATCTCGATCTGCCGCTTGTTTTGCTGCAGCTCGGTGCCGTCGATCAGAAAGGTGTCCTCGACCCGCTCGCCCAGCGTGGAGATCTTGGCCAGTTGCAGGTTGATGTGGTGGCGTGCCAGCACCCGCGCCACGCTATAGAGCAGGCCCACGCGGTCACTGGCCGAGATCGAGAGCAGCCAGCGCTGCGCCTTTTCGTCGGGTGCGAGGCTGACCCGGGGCGTGACCGGAAAGCTCTTGACGCGTCGCGACACCCGGCCGCGGCTGGGGCCCGGCAAGGGGCCCGCCGCGTCCAACGTCGCTTGAAGGCCAGACTCGACCATCGCCATCAGCTCGCGTCCGTGATCGGGCAGCATGGCGCTGACCACTTGAAACGTGTCCAAGGCGCGCCGGTCGCGGGTGGTGTGGATGCGCGCGTCCAGGATGCTGAAGCCCGCCTGGTCGAAATAGCCGCAGATGCGCGCGAACAGATCGGGTTGGTCGGGCGTGTACACCATCACCTGCAGGCCTTCGCCCACCGGGGAGAGACGGGCGCGCACCAGCGGTGCGTCCGGGGCTGCGCCCTGAGTGTCCAGGCCCGCCAGGTGGCGGGTCGCGTGTCGGGTGTGCCAGGCGACCTCGCCGGCGTCATGGCGCATGAAGTAGCCCACATCCAGTGTGTCCCACAGCTGCCGGTGCGCATCATGGGGCAGGGCGTGCAGGCCCAATTGGGCCAGGGCCTCGCGTTTGAGGGCCTCGATTTCGGCCTCGTGGTCCGGCGCGCGGCCTCCGAGCATGCGCACCGTCGATCGATACAGGTCCTCCAGCAATTTTCCTTTCCAGGCGTTCCAGACCTTGGGGCTGGTGCCGCGAATATCGGCCACCGTCAGCAGGTACAGGGCGGTGAGATTGCGCTCATTGCCCACGCGCTGGGCGAAGCGGCGGATCACCTCGGGATCGCTTAGGTCCTGCTTTTGGGCCACATTGCTCATGGTCAGGTGCTCGCGCACCAGGAACGCCACCAGCTGCGTGTCCTGCGCGTCGATGCCATGCTGGCGGCAAAACAGGCGAACTTCTTTTTCGCCCAGATCCGAGTGATCGCCGCCGCGCCCCTTGGCGATGTCATGGAACAGGGCCGCGATGTACAAGAGCCAGGGCTTGTCCCAACCCCCTGCCAGTTGCGAGCAAAACGGGTATTCGTGCGCGTGCTCGGGGATGAAAAATCGCCGCACATTGCGCAGCACCATCAGAATGTGTTGGTCGACGGTGTAGACATGAAACAGGTCATGCTGCATCTGACCCACGATGCGCCGAAACACCCACAAGTAGCGCCCCAGCACCGAGGTCTGATTCATCAGCCGCATCGCGTGGGTGATGCCCGAGCCTTGCATCAGGATGGCGCGGAAGGTGGCGCGATTGGCCGGATCGCGGCGGAACTTGCCGTCCATGAGGCGCCGCGCGTTGTACAAGGCGCGCAGCGTGCGCGCCGACAGTCCCTTGGCCCCGACGGTTTGCTGGTAGGCCAGAAAGGTCTCGAGGATGGCCTCGGGGTGCTTCTGATAGAGGTCGTCGGACGCGACCTCGATCAGGCCGCCTTTGTTGAAAAAGCGTGCGTTGATTGGCTCGGGCTGGTGCTCGGTCGGTTGCAGCCGCTCCTCGATGTTCAACAGCAGCACCTGGTTCAACTGGCTCACTGCCTTGGCCGCCCAGTAGAACTGCCGCATCAGGGCCTCGCTGGCGCGCTCGATGAGGCGGCCGCCTTCGCCGGTGCTCGAAGCGTAGCCAAAGGACTCGGCCACCGGCGTTTGCAGGTCGAACACCAGGCGGTCTTCGCGGCGCTTGGCCACCAAGTGCAGGCGGGCCCGGATCAGGGCCAGCAGCGCCTCGTTGCGCTTGATCTGGCGGGCTTCAAAGGGCGTCGCCAAGCCCTTGCGCGCCAGTTCGTCCCAGCTGCCGCCCAGACCCGCCGCGCGCGCCACCCACAGGATCACCTGCAGGTCACGCAGGCCGCCGGGCGATTCCTTGCAATTGGGCTCGAGCGAGTAAGGGGTGTTTTCAAACTTGTGATGGCGCTGTTGCATCTCCAGCGTCTTGGCGACGAAGAAGGCGCGCGGATCCATTTGTGCATCGAAGCGGCGCATGAAATCTCGGTGCAGCGCAATGCTGCCCGCGACGCGGCGTGATTCGAGCAAAGAGGTCTGCACCGTCACATCGGCCTGGCTTTGCGCCAGGCACTCGGACACCGTGCGCACGCTCGAGCCGATCTCCAGTCCCAGGTCCCAGCACTGGCCGATAAAAGACTCGATGCGGGCGGTCAGCGCGGGGTCGGTCTCCACAGAAGTGCCGTCGGGCATCAACAGCAGCACGTCGATGTCGGAATGGGGAAAGAGCTCGCCGCGGCCGTAGCCGCCCACGGCCACCAGGGCCAAGCTGTCCGGGAAGCCCGCGTGGGCCCAGAGTGTTGACAGGGTGGTATCGGCCTCGCGGGCCAGCCCGCGCAGCACACCGCGCACGGCCCGGGTCGATCGGCCGGGGGCCATCAGCGTATCGAGCAGGGCGGCCTTGCGCGCGCGCCAGTCATCGCGCAGAGCGCGCAGCTGCGGGGTGTCGGCCAGCGGTGCGTTCATGCCAGCCGGCGGCCTCAGGCCTGGACGAAAGTGGGAGGTGGCGGGCTGCCGGCGGACAGGGTCAGCACCTCGTAGCCGGTTTCGGTGACCAGCACCGTGTGCTCCCACTGGGCGGACAGGGAGTGGTCTTTGGTGACGATGGTCCAGCCGTCGTTGCCGTGTTCCTTCACCTCGCGGCGGCCCAGGTTGATCATGGGCTCGATGGTGAAAGTCATACCAGGCTGGAGTTCTTCCAGGGTGCCGGGCTTGCCGTAATGCAGCACCTGCGGCTCTTCGTGAAAGCGCCGGCCGATGCCGTGACCGCAGAACTCGCGCACCACCGAGAAGCCCAGACCTTCGGCGAATTTCTGGATGGCGTGGCCAATATCGCCCAGACGTGCGCCGGGGCGCACCTGCACGATGCCGTGCCACATGGCGTCATAGGTCATGGAGACCAAGCGGCGGGCGGCGATCGAGGCGTCGCCCACGACGAACATGCGGCTGGTGTCGCCATACCAGCCGTCCTTGATGACGGTGACGTCGACGTTGACGATATCGCCTTTTTTCAGCGGCTTCTCGTTGGGGATGCCGTGGCACACCACATGGTTCACCGAGGTGCACAGCGAGGCGGGGTAGGGCGGATAACCCGGCGGCTGGTAGCCCAGCGTGGCGGAAGTCGAGCCTTGCTGCTTCATGTAGTCGGCCGCGAGGCGGTCGATTTCGCGGGTGGTGATGCCCGGCTGGATGAAGGGCGTGAGGTGGTCCAGAACCTCGGAGGCGAGGCGGCAGGCGGTGCGCATGCCCTGGATCCCGTCGGCGTCCTTGTACGTGATGCTCATAGAGGGCGATTATCCCAGAGGGGGCCGGTTGCCGCAGACGCCTTCCGGGGGGCCGGTAAAATCGCACCTTGCGCGCCCGGGCCCCAGTCAGCGGCCCGGCGCCTTCCCACCCCACACAGGCTACACAGTGACCCTGCATATCACCGAGTTGGAGGGCGGCGCCGCCCTCAGCGAGTTCCGCGTCCAGCAACTGCTCCCGCGACTGCAGGCTGTCCACGACAAGATTTCCTCCCTACACGCCCGTTTCGTGCACCTGGCCGCCTGGGAGCAGGCGCCCTCGGGCGAGCAGGCCCAGCGCCTGGCGGCCCTTTTGACTTACGGGGAGCCCTTGGCCCGCCCAGGCGCCGACCTGGCCGAGGGCGAGGGGGTGATCGTCACCCCGCGCCTGGGAACCGTCTCCCCCTGGGCCTCCAAGGCCACCGACATCGCCCACAACTGCGGCCTGCCTGTCAAACGGGTCGAGCGCATCGTCGAATACCGCATCGGGCTCAAGGGCGGCCTGCTGGCGGGGCGCCCGCGCCTGTCGCCGGCCCAGCGTGAGGCGGTGGCGGCCTTGCTGCATGACCGCATGACCGAGAGCGTGGTGCCCGAGCGCGCGCAGGCCCATCGCCTGTTCACGGAGCTGGCCCCCATGCCGATGGAGCATGTTGATGTGCTTGGAGGGG
>CANGSD010000102.1 GCA_947455875.1 Comamonadaceae bacterium | reverse complement strand
GGAGATGGCGCGCATGCGCATGACATCGCCCTCGAGCTTCATCTCGTGCACTTCGGCCACACCAGCCACGGGCGAGGTCAGGCCCACGAGGGACATCGGCTCTTGGGCCGTGAGGCGCATGAAGGCGCCAGTACCGGATTGGCCGGGGACGCTGGCACGGATCCACGCGGCTTCGACCTTCAGGGGGCTACCTGCAGCGGGCTGGGCCAGCACAGGCAAGGCGATCAGAGCGAGAAGCGAGGACGCAAGAATGCGTGAAAGGGATAAGAACAACATGAGGAATCCTGGGTCAACGAGGTCGTCAGCGCAGGGCGCGACTGCGCGCCTGGCAGGCGGACGATGAAAAAAGGAAGCAGCGACACTCGAACGGGCGGGCCGCTGCGCGATCAAACGATGGCGTGACCGGCGGGCGGCGCACGCGCCGGTGGCGGCAAGGCCGCCTGGGGCACCACACGATGTCCGCCCAGGTGCGGGGGTAGCCGATCTGCGGGCCAGTCGGTGGAGACGGGCCCTACGTACGCAGCGGGTGGCACACCCGACGCAACGCACAGCGCGCAGTCCAGTGCCGACGGGGCTGGCGACACCCCCGCGCCTTCGGGCAGGACCAGTTTGAAGAGCCCGCCCGCACACACCATTTCCAGGCGATGCGGCTTGACCGCCGGCGAGGCGATCGCGGCGCCCAGCGACAACAGGAACACGGCCAGCACGAGGCGGGTTCGTCGGGTCATGTGTCGCAAGGTCAGCATGGACGTGATTATCGTTGGCCCGAAGACAAACCCACTCTCTGCTCGGGTACGCTTGCCGCCATGCGCAGCCTCTTTCATTTCGCCTTCCACGTCACCGACCTGCAGGTCGCCCGTCGCTTCTACGGCGATGTCCTGGGCTGCACCGAAGGCCGCAGCACCGACACCTGGGTGGACTTCGATTTCTTTGGCCACCAGATCTCGCTGCATCTGGGCCAGCCCTTCGCCACCGCGCGCACCGGCCGCGTGGGCGATCACCTGGTGCCGATGCCGCACTTCGGCCTGGTGCTGGCCTTGCCCGATTGGCAGGCGCTGGCCGAGCGCCTGCGCGCCGCGCAGATCGAGTTCGTGATGGAACCGCAGCTGCGGTTCGCGGGCCAGCCGGGCGAGCAGTGGACGATGTTCTTTTGTGATCCCTGCGGCAACCCGATCGAGATCAAGGGCTTTCGCTCGCTCGACGCCATCTACGCCCAATAAGCTTGGGCGCTCACGGGTAGGACTGGGCCTTCAGCGGCAAAGGCCGCTGTGAGATGGTCCCTGACGCGGCGCCTTGCTAGGGTCGCCCGCGATGACCTTCTTCGACGCTCTGTGCCCGTCCTGCGCGCTGTTCCTCGACTTCGACGGCACCCTGGTCGAGATCGCCTCACACCCGCACGCGGTCGTCGTGCCCACGGGGCTGCCTGAGACACTGGCCCGCTGGCGCGATGTGCTGGGCGGCGCAGTGGCCGTGGTGAGCGGGCGTCCGATCCAGCAGATTGATGGATTTCTCGCGCCCCTGGTCCTGAGCGTCGCAGGGGTGCACGGCGCCGAGCGTCGGCGCGCGGACGGCAGCCTGGCGTGGCAAGCGGTGCATCCGATGCAGCCGGTAGTGGAGGCCGCCACCGCGCTGGTCAAGGCCAACCCGAGCCTGGAGATGGAATCCAAGCGAGGCGCGGTCGCCGTGCATTACCGGCAGGCGCCGCAGCTGCAGTTCCTGTGTCTGTCGACGATGCAGGCTGCCGTCGAACAGTCCGAGGGCCTGACGCTGCTGTGCGGAAAGATGGTGGTGGAGGCCAAGCCCAGTTGCACCTCCAAGAGCCAGGCCATCGACGCCTTCATGAAAGAGGCACCGATTACCGGCCGCACCGCCGTATTCGTGGGTGACGATGTGACCGACGAATCCGCTTTCGCCAGCGTGCAGCGGCGCGGGGGCATTGGCGTCAAGGTGGGCGACGGTCCGACAGTGGCACAGGTGCGCGTGGCCCACCCGATGGCGATGCGCGAGGCGATGGAGCGCGCGCTGACCCGCTACACGGAACGCCGCGCATGACCGACAACGCCGTCTCCGCGGGCGGCTTGTCGGCAGGCCGATCCTTGAACCTCGGGATGATCGGCAATTGCGCGTTTAGCGCGCTGATCGACCCGGTGGGCGCCATCGTCTGGTGCTGTCTGCCGCGGTTTGATGGCGACCCGGTGTTCAACGCGCTGATCGACCCCAGCGCCAACGGCAGCCTCTGGGCTTTCGAGCTGGAGGACTTCATGCGCAGCGAGCAGCGCTATGAGCCCAATACCGCGGTGCTGCGCACGCGCCTGTTTGACCGACTGGGCCAAGGCATCGAGATCACCGACTTCGCGCCGCGCTTTGTCAATCGCGGACGCACCTTTCGGCCGCTGATGATCGTGCGGCGGGTGCAGGTTTTGTCTGGCTCACCGCGCATGCGGGTGCTGCTGCGTCCGCGCTTTGACTGGGGACGCAGCGTGCCCACCACCACGCAAGGCAGCACCCACGTGCGCTTCGTCGGCCCGAACAACGCATTACGTTTGAACAGCGACGCACCGCTGTCGTACATCCTGTCGGAGACCTTCTTCGTGGCCGACCGACCGATGAATTTCATCCTCGGCCCCGACGAGACGCTGCTCACGGGCATCGAAGACACCGCGCGCGGCTTCGAGCAGCAAACCGGCGACCACTGGAAAAGCTGGACGCGGGCGCTGTCGCTGCCGCTGGAGTGGCAAGAGGCGGTGATCCGCGCCGCCATCACGCTCAAGCTCTCGCTGTTCGAGGACACCGGCGCCATCGTCGCCGCCATGACCACCAGCATCCCGGAAGCCCCCCACAGCGGCCGCAACTGGGACTATCGGTTTTGCTGGCTGCGCGACGCCTTCTTCGTGGTGCGGGCCCTGAACAGCATCTCCGAGGTGGCCACGATGGAGGACTACCTGCACTGGTTGAACAATGTGGTGGTGCGCTCACGCGGCGGCCACATCCAGCCGCTGTATGGCATCGGGCAGGAGACGCAGCTGCCCGAGTCCGTTCTCACGCACCTGCCCGGCTATCGCGGCATGGGGCCAGTACGCGTGGGCAACCAGGCGGCTGACCATTTCCAACACGATGTGTACGGCAACATCGTGCTGGGCGCGTCGCAGGCTTTTCACGACCACCGCCTGTTTCGACGCGCCGGCACCACCGAGTTCGGCTATCTGGAGGCGGTGGGCGAGCAAGCCTTTCGGGTCTACGACCAGCCCGATGCCGGGATGTGGGAGCTGCGCACGCGTGCGCGGGTGCATACCTCGTCGGCGCTGATGTCGTGGGCCGCCTGCGACCGCTTGGCCAAGGTAGCCCGTGTGTTGGCGCTGCCTGAGCGGGTCACCTACTGGCGCGAGCGCGCCGAGACCATCCGCGCGCGCATCCTGCGAGAAGCCTGGAGCGAGGAGCGCCAGTCCTTTGTCGAGAGCTTCGGGGGGCGTGACCTTGATGCCAGCGTGCTGCTCATGACGGAAGTGAACTTCATCGATCCGCATGACCCGCGCCTCATCGCCACCCTCGACACGCTGGAGCGCACGCTGGGCGATGGCCCCTTCATGCGCCGCTACGAGGCGCCCGACGATTTCGGCAAGCCCGAGACCGCCTTCAACATCTGCACGTTCTGGCGCATCGATGCCCTGACCCGCATCGGCCGCCAGGTGCAGGCGCGCGAGATCTTCGAGCGCATGCTCGCCAGTCGCAACCCGCTGGGCCTGCTGTCCGAAGACACGCACGCGCAGACCGGCGAGATGTGGGGGAACTTTCCGCAGACCTATTCGATGATGGGCCTGATCAATGCAGCAGTGCGCTTGTCCGCGAGCTGGGACACGGTGATCTGAGGGCCTGGTGTGTCACGCCTGGTGGTGGTCTCCAACCGCGTCGCCGACCCTCGCAAGACGGCGGCGGGCGGACTGGCCGTGGCTCTGGCCGAGGTCTTGAAAAACACCGGCGGGCTGTGGTTCGGATGGAGCGGGAAGGTGATCGAGGCCGAGGCCGGAGGGCGCGCCGGCGAGGGCCAGATGCATCGCCACCGGGCAGGCTCGGTCAAGCTGTTGACGGTGGATCTGAGTCGCGAGGACCACGCCACCTACTACCTGGGCTATGCCAATGGCGTGCTGTGGCCGGTGTTTCATTACCGCCTGGACCTGGCGGACTTTGATGCGGGCTATATCAACGGCTATCGGCGCGTGAACCAGTTGTTCGCCAAGCTGCTGGCGCCCCTGCTCAAACCCGATGATCTGGTCTGGGTGCATGACTACCACCTGGTGCCCCTGGCCAGCGAGCTGCGCGCGCTGGGCTGCAAGCAGCGCGTCGGGTTTTTTCTGCACATTCCGCTGCCGCCGCCCATGATCCTGGCGGCGATACCGGGGCATGACTGGCTGATGCGGTGCCTGTGCGCCTACAACCTGGTGGGCTTTCAGAGCCAGACCGACCACGAGCATTTTTGCCGCTACATCGAGCACGAGGCCAAGGCACAGGCAATTGGCGAAGGCCGCTGGCGCGTATTCAATCGCACGGTACAGGCCGGCGCGTTTCCGATCGGGATCGACGTGGACGAATTCACGGCACTTGCCCAGGCCCGCGAAAGCCGCGAGATGTTTGCGCGCATGAAACGTGACTATTCGGTGCGCACGCTGATGGTGGGCGTGGACCGGCTCGATTACTCCAAGGGCCTGCCTCAGCGCATGCGCGCTTTTCGGGAGCTGCTGCATAGACATCCGGAGACCCACAAGCACGCCACCCTGATTCAGATCGCCTCGCCCAGTCGGGAAGACGTCAGCGCCTACACCGACATCCTGCACGAGCTGGAAAGCCTGTGCGGTTCGATCAATGGCAACTACGGCGATCTGGAGTGGATGCCGGTGCGCTACATCCACCGCACGGTGGCCCGTGCGCGCCTACCCGGGCTGTATCGCGCCTCGCGCGTGGCCCTGGTCACGCCGCTGCGCGATGGCATGAATCTGGTAGCCAAGGAATTCATCGCGGCGCAAGACCCGGAGGATCCGGGCGTGCTGGTGCTGTCACGCTTTGCCGGGGCGGCCGAACAACTGCCCGAGGCGCTGCTGGTGAATCACTATGACACCGAAGGCACAGCCACTGCGATCCAGATGGCGCTGCAGATGCCGCTGGAGGAGCGCCGCACCCGCCACCACGCGCTGCTGGCGACCTGCCGTCAGTTCGACGTGCACTGGTGGTGCAACAGCTTTCTGGGAGCGCTGCGCGAGGCGCAGGCGCAGGAGTCGGGGACGCCCTGGCTGCGCCTGTAGCAGGCGCGCTCAGGCCTTCGCCAGCGGCGCAATCTTCTGATCGATCGCGCCACACAGGCTCTGGCCGTCCTTGCCCTTCATCTCGATGCGGATGGTGTCGCCGAACTTCATGTACTCGGTCGAGGGCTGGCCGTCCTGGATGGTTTCGATCGCGCGCTTTTCGGCGATGCAGCTGTAGCCCTTGGGCCAGTCCATGCGTCCGTCCTTGCCTTCCACGCCCTTGTTGCTCACAGTGCCCGAGCCGACGAGGCTGCCGGCGCGCACATTGCGCGTCTTGCAGATGTGGGCAATGAGCTGGCCAAAGTGAAAGGTCATCTCGGGACCGGCGTCGCACAGGCCCACGCGGCGGCCGTTCCAGGTGCTTTGCAGCGT
>CANGSD010000101.1 GCA_947455875.1 Comamonadaceae bacterium | reverse complement strand
GAGCGAGGAAGGCGTCAGTCCCTCCGGGCCCGCGCCGATCAGCGCGCGGAAGATCCGCAGACGGGCCTCTTGGGCCAAGGCGGCGAGGGCCAACACAGCGGCTTTTACATTCATTATTCAATGATAGTTGAATAATCCGCAGCCGCGCGGGCTCGCGTACTCAGGCGCCGATCACGCCCCCATCGGTGCGTGTGATGACGATGGTGGCCGAGCGCGGTCGGCCGAGGATGCGCAGCGCCTTGCCGATTCGGGCGACAGCGCCCTGGTGCGGCTTCGTTCGCCTGAGCCGCCCTCAAGAAAAGTCGCCTGGATCCGATTCTTCAGGACGAGCCGGATTGGACAGATGTACACCCTTGAAAAGTCAAACGGAGAAGTCGCTTGCCCCGACCGGGTGAGGTATCCCTTTGCGTCCATGGGTGTAGGCGACAACCTGTTCATCGACGACTTCAAGAAGGCCGAGAGCGCGCGGGTGGCGGCGATTCAGTTCGTCAAGCGCAAGGACCTGGGCTGGAAGTTCGCTCTTCGCAAGATGGACGGCGGCTGGCGAATTTTCCGTACCGACTGAGCGACTGCGCCCCGCAACCGTCCAGGCGGACCGGAGGGTGTCGACCAGTTCGATCAGCTCGCGAAGCACCGTGTCGCCGTTCTTGCGATTGATACGGTTGATACGTGCCAGCAGATGGCGGTAAATGCTGGCGAGCCGCTTCGTGGTCTCGGGTGCCTGCAGCAGATTGAGCGTTCGATAGAGACCTGCAACGATCATGCAGGCCTTGGCGAGCGAGTCCGAGCGCCCGACCCCCATGCTGTGCGCGATCGTGCTGCGGGCCGCGCACAGGTGACGGCTGAGGGCGTCCAGCAGGGCTGCGGTCAGCGCTGCGGGATGGTCGCCCAGTGCGTGCGCGCTGCCTGCCAGATCCCTGTAGACCCGGAGCGCGCGTCGGCGCCTGATCGGGCTGACGTGCACGGTGTACGCCTCAATCCGTCACGGACTGAAGCAGGAAGTCGACCAGTTCCTTGCTCAGGGTGTTTGTCTGGGCCACCATGGAAGTCGAGGCGCTCTGACGGATTTCGGCTGCGGCGAGGTTGGCGGTTTCCTGGGCAAGGTCAGCCGACATGATGTTGTCGTATCCCTCGGTGGTATTGAGCACCATGGAATCCGCAAAATCACCGAGATATCCCAGGCCCGACTCATAGGCTCCTACCGTGGCGATGCGTGAGGCGGTCGTGTCGATGGGTGTGTCCAGGGCTGCGTAGGCTGCCGCTGCAGTCGCGGCGGTCCCAATGCTCAGGTTGCTGATGGACAGCCCGCTGCTGGACGAGTTGAAAAAGGTCAGGGTCTTGGTGTCTGTCGTCTCGACGCCCACTTGGACGGTAATGGACGAGGTAGTCCCGTCCAGAACGGACGATCCCTTGATGGTCGTGGACGAGGCGATCGTGTTGATATCGGCCATGTAGGACGCGAAGGCTGTCTGGTGCACCGCACGATCCGTGTCACTCGATGCGCTGATGGAGGACAGCGCGAGCGATTTCATCGACGAAAGAATGCTGGAGATGCTGGTCAGAGAGTCGCTGACCTGTTCGACCTTGCTGATCGCCGAGGTGATACTGCTCTTGACCTGGGTGTAGCCGCCGATCTCCGTGGCGAGGGTGGTGGCGAGGGACAGGCCAGCCGGGTCGTCGCTGCTGCGGTTGATCCGCAAGCCGCTGCTGATTCGCTCGGATGCCCGGCTTGCATCGACCGACGCGACGCGCAGGGCGTTCAGGGCGCCGTAGGGCGTGTTGATTCCGATGGCCATGCCCCGATTCTGGGATAGCCCAGGAGAAAACTTGAGGGCTTGTTACCCCGATTACGTGCGTTACGGGGTTTACGTCGGGCCCGGCCCAGCCGGCCTCAGCCCGCCTCTTGCATCGAGCGCCGGTAGGCCGTCGGGGCAACACCGAAGCGCTGTTTGAAGCGCCGTGTGAAGTAGGCCTCGTCGCTGAACCCCACCTGGTGGGCGACGGTGCCGACACGCTCGTTGGTGTGCGCAAGCAGCTCGCGCGCGCGGTCCATGCGGCGACCCGTGAGCCAGTCCACGAAGGCCAGGCCGGTCTGCTTTTTGAGCAGCTGCGACAGGTAATTGGGTGAGAGGTAGGCCGCCTCAGCGACTTCGGCCAGCGAGACGTCGCTCCCGAGGTTGGCGTCAATAAACCGCAGCACGCGGCGCAGGGCGTCCGAGTGTCCCTGCAGGTAAACGCGCTGGGCGGCGAGCGACTGCAGCTGTGGCGCGAATTTTTCGGTGGTGAAGCCGATCAGCTCGAGCAGCGCGCCGCGCACGCGCTCGAGGGTGCCCAGGGTACGTTGCTGGTGAGCGGCTTCGAGCCGGTGCAGTAGCGTTTCGATGTGCGCGAACTCGTCCGGATCAAAAACGAAATCAAGCCAGCCCTGGTAGATGAAGGGTGTGAGCTCGGGGTACTGGGTGATGGAGGCCTCTTCCATCTCCAGGGGCGTGAGCGAGAAATTGGGCCGCAGAAAGTTGCTGGCAAAGTTGATCAGCTGGTAGCGGGTGCCCGGCCCCACGGGCGCCAAGTGGACTCGGTAGGGCAGCACGAAGACCAGCGAGCGCGGCTTGGACTCGTAGCGCTGGCCACTGAGTTGGTGGGGCGCGCCGCTCGCCTGGTTGACAAAGATCTGGAAGTACTCGTGCCGGTGCGGCTTGGTCACGGGGGCCCGCACCGACTGGCTTCGAATCTCGAAGTCCAGGCGGTCAGACCGCTCGACCATGGTGTAGGTATGGATCGACTGGGCAGCCAGCGTCTCGGCGCCCGCCGGGGGAGAAAGCTGTCCGGAATCCACCTGGCGACCCATGATTTTTTCCATTTGTTACTACTTAGTATACAGGCAGACTGCTGAGTCTAAGCAGGCTGTTCCGTGGGGCGACGCGGCTTTGGCAAGCGGGCTTGGACGATTCCAGGATTCTCTTGTATTTGTCCAAGAAGACGCTCTCCAGCCCTTGCGGCACCCTCTACGGCCGCGTTCAATGCGGGTCATGGAGTTCGGATTGCAGGCCCGCCAGCGATGCGAAACCAGATTCAAACCACCACCAACCGACGGAGACACGATGAATTCAGCCACCGACACCGCGCACCTCGGCAAGCGCAGCTACAACATCCCGAAAACGATGAAAGCCTGGGTGCTGGGCGACCCCGACCAGATCACCTTCGTGGACAAGCCCGTGCCGCAGCCGGGCGCCGCCGAGGTGCTGGTGCGCATCGACGCGATCGCCGTGTGCGCGACCGACCTGGAGATCATCCACAAGGGCCCGCCGGCCATGATTCACGGCGGCCTGCCGTTCAACAAGAACTTCACCCCCGGCCATGAGTACATGGGCACCGTGGTCAAGCTGGGCCCGGGCGTGGACGAGTTCAAGATCGGTGACCGCGTCACCGTGGAAGTGCACGCCGGTTGCGGCCGCTGCGAGCGCTGCCGCGAAGGCATGTACACGGCCTGCCTGAACTACGGCCAGAACTACGGCGAAGTCAACAAGGGCCACCGCGCCAACGGCTTCACCACCGACGGCGGCTTCACCCAGTACGCCGTCAACAACATCAACACCCTGGCCCACGTGCCCGACAACATGAGCGACGAGGAGGCGACCCTGATCGTCACCGCCGGTACCGCCATGTACGGCCTGGACGTGACCGCCGGCCTGATCGCCGGGCAGTCGGTGGTGGTCATGGGACCGGGCCCCATCGGCCTGATGGGCGTGGGCGTGGCCAAGGCGCTGGGCGCCTCCGAGGTCATCCTGACCGGTACCCGCGACAACCGCCTGGAGATGGGCCGCAAGCTGGGCGCGGACTACACCATCAACGTGACCAAGGAAGACGCCGTCGCCAAGGTGCGTGAGTACACCAACGGCGGCGCGCACTACGTGCTCGAGTGCTCGGGCGCCCTGAACGCCATCAACGACGCCTCCAAGATGCTGCGCCGCGGCGGTCGGATCTGCCTGGCAGCCTTCCCCTCTGAGCCGGCGCCGGTCGATGTGGCCAACCTGGTGCGCAACAACATTTATCTGTACGGCATCCGCGGCGAAGGCAAGAGTGCCACCCACCGCGCCGCTGCGCTGATGAAGCAAAAGCGCTTTGACGCCAAGCTGATCCACACCCACACCTTCCCGCTCGAAGAAGTGCCGACCGCGCTGCGTTATGCACGCGAGCGTATCGACGACGCCATCAAGGTCGTGGTCAAGATGAGCCACCCCGAAGGCTGCTGATCGCACCGCCATGCTGACGTTCGACCATTACTTCATGCCGCGCACGCTCGAGGCGGCGTTTGACGCGCTCGAGCAAGTGCCCGGGGCCCGGCTGGTGGCAGGCGCCACCGACCTGCTGCCTTGGGCCCGCGAGGGCCGGGCGGGCGATGTGCATCTGCCGGCAATGGTGGACGTCAGCCGCATTCCCGAGCTGTGCGAGATCTCGGTGACCGAGCAGCGCGTGCTGCTCGGTGCCGCCACGCCGATCGCGGCGTACGAGCGCGATGCACGACTGCGCCGGCTGGCGCCCGTGCTCGGGCCCTGCGCTGCCTGGTTTGCAGACGACCAGATTCGCGAGCAAGCCACCATCGGCGGCAACATCGTCAATGCCTCGCCAGCGGGTGATTCGCAGCCCGCCTTGTTGGTCCTCAACGCCCGCGTGCATCTGGCGCGGCGCGAGTCGGGGCAAATCAAGCGGCGCGAGATGCCCTTGTCCGACTTCATCCTGGGACCGGGCAAGACCGCCTTGCATGAGCGCGAGATCCTCACCGCCCTCACGATCGATCCGATCGAGGGCTGGGGCAGCGCCTTTGAAAAGGTGGGCCACCGCCGTTCGTTGGCGATTTCCACGGTGTGCATGGCGACGGCCGTCAAGCTCGATTGGGCTCGCCGAAATGTCGAAGGCTGCCGCGTGGCCATCGGGGCGGTCGGCCCTGTGCCCGAGCGTCTGAGTGAGGTCGAGGCGATGCTGGTGGGCCAGGTGCCCACCTCACGTCTGGTGCGCGAAGCCGCGCAAACCGCTGCCGACCACGTGCGTTCACGCAGCCGGCAGGACTATCGACGCGAAGTCCTGGTTAATTTTGTCGAGCGTGCGCTGGTCTCCGCCCTGTCGCGCGCCGGTCTTGAAGTCTCCCGTCTTCCCAAGGAAATGGCTCATGCCTGATTCCCTCGCGCCTGGTTCCAAAGTCTGCGCCGCGCCCGCCGATGGCCGTCACCCCACGGTCGAGATTTCGGCCACCGTCAACGGCCGCGAGGTCGTGCGAGTGGTGCCCAATCACTACCGCCTGATTGATTTCGTCCGCGAAGAACTCAAACTCACCGGCAACAAAGAAGGCTGCGGCGCCGGCGAGTGCGGTACCTGCTCGATGTTCCTGGACGGCAAGCTGGTGAAAAGCTGTTTGACGCCGGTGCAAAAGGTCGACGGCGCCACGGTCGAGACCGTCGACGATCTGGACCGCGACCAGGGCATGACGGCCTTGCAGCGTGCCTTTCACAAGTGTGGTGCCAGCCAGTGCGGCTACTGCATTCCCGGTATGGTGATGGCGGCTACGTCGACCTTGCGCCGCAACCCGCAGGCGGGCGCAGAGGAAATCAAGGAAGGCCTGGGCGGCAACATCTGCCGCTGCACCGGCTACCAAAAAATCATCGACGCGGTCG
>CANGSD010000100.1 GCA_947455875.1 Comamonadaceae bacterium | reverse complement strand
CCTTGGTGATTGGCGGCGGCCTAGCCGGCGCCTCGGCCGCTGCGGCTCTCGCATCGCGCGGCTGGCAGGTGCAGGTGCTCGATGCCGCCGACCAGCCCGCCCGTGGCGCCTCCTCACTGCCCGCGGGCCTCATGGCCCCGCATCTCTCGGGCGATGACAACCTGCTCTCGCAACTGTCTCGCCATGGAGTGCAAGCCACCTGGCGGCATGCGCAGTCGCTGCTGCGTGCGGGCATCGACTGGCACCCCAGCGGCACCCTCGAACACCGCGTGAAGTCGCGGCGCGGCGCACCCCCCGTCGCTGACAGCGCCGAAGACTGGCACCGCGACGCCACCCCCGCGCAACGTGCCGCCGCCGGCTTAGCCGACGATGCACCCGCCGTCTGGCACCCCCGCGCCGCCTGGATCCGACCCGCCGCCCTGGTGCGCGCCTGGCTCCATCACCCCGCCATCACCTGGCGCGGCGGCGTGCGCGTGGCGCGCCTGGACCGCACCGACACGGGCTGGCACGTGTTCGACGACCAAGCACGTGAAGCCGGCCAGGCGCCCCTCCTCGTGTTAGCCGCCGCCCTGGGCTGCGGTCCGCTTGCCGGCGGACGGCTGGCCTTGCAGCCGGTGCGCGGTCAGATCTCGTGGGGCGTGCAATCGCCAGACCCTCAGCTGCCCGACTTCCCCATCAACGGCAGCGGCCACCTGCTGACCCAGATCCCGACCGACGAAGGCCCCGCTTGGCTCACGGGCTCCAGCTACGGCCGTGGCGACACCCGCACGGACGAACGCGCACAAGACCACGCCGACAACCTCGCGCGCCTGCGCACCTTGGTGCCCACACTGGCCGAACGCCTCGCGCCTGATTTCGCTGCAGGCCGGGTGCGTGGCTGGAGCGGCGTGCGCTGCGCAAGCACCGACCGGCGGCCCCTGGTGGGCGAGCTCGCCCCTGGCCTGTGGGTCACCACCGCCATGGGCTCGCGCGGTCTGACCTTCGCCGCGCTGTGTGCGGACCTGCTCGCCGCGCGCCTGAATGGCGAGCCCCTGCCCCTGCCGCCGCCCCTGGCCGCCGCCCTGGACGTGGCTCGCCAGCGGCCTGTCTGACGCTTATCCGCATCGCGCCGCAAATGGTCAGCCAAGCCGCGCCCATCCTCGTGAATATGCATATCCGCATAAGGCGCAAATAAAAAGTTAGTTGGGATTCATAAGCCGCGTCCCTAAAGTCGCGGCCCATGTATCAGTACACCGAATTCGACCGGCAGTTCGTCCGCGCGCGCGCCGCCCAATACCGCGACCAACTGCAACGGCGCCTGAGCGGCCAGCTGGCCGAAGAAGAATTTCGCCCCTTGCGCCTGCAAAACGGCTGGTACGTCCAGCGCTTTGCGCCCATGCTGCGCGTGGCCGTGCCCTATGGCGAGATCGCCAGCCGACAACTGCGCGTGCTAGCCCGCATCGCGCGCGACTACGACCAGCCCTCGGCCGAGATCTTCGAAGGCGCACGCCAGCGCCAGGACGCACTGGGCCCGGTGCCTCTGCCTCGCGGCGGCTTTGCCCACTCGCGCCTGACGGTGGGCTATGGTCACTTCACCACCCGCCAGAACGTGCAGTTCAACTGGATCCCGCTGGACAAAAGCGCCGACGTGATGGACCTGCTGGCCAGCGTCGACATGCACGGCATCCAGACCAGCGGCAACTGCATTCGCAACATCACCACCGACGAACTCGCCGGCATTGCGCCCGACGAGGTCGCCGACCCCCGCCCCTGGTGCGAAATCATTCGCCAATGGAGCACCCTGCATCCCGAGTTCGCCTTCCTGCCTCGCAAGTTCAAGATCGCCATCACGGGCGCCGCCGAAGACCGTGCCGCCACCGCCTGGCATGACGTGGGTCTGTCCCTGGTCCAGGCTGCTGCAGGCGCCCTGGGCTTTCGTGTAGCGGCTGGCGGCGGCATGGGCCGCACGCCGGTCATCGCCCCGGTCCTGCGCGAATTCGTGGCAGCCGACCAGATCCTGAACTACCTGGAAGCCGTGGTGCGCGTCTA
Organism: Comamonadaceae bacterium; assembly: GCA_947455875.1. The sequence continues at coordinate 3,678 of CANGSD010000100.1, read as the reverse complement.
CAACCGCTGGGGCCGCCGCGACAACAAATACAAGGCCCGCATCAAGATCCTGGTGAAGGCCGAAGGCCAGCGCTATATCGACGAAGTCGACGCCGAATTCCTCGCCATCACCACCCACGACGGCGCACCCCACACCGTCACCCCCGCCGAACTGGCCCGCGTCAGCGCCAGCTTCCAGGCGCCGGCGCTGGACGCCGCAGCGCCCACCGAGCTGCCCGCCACCGATCAGGCCCCGGCCTACCAGCGCTGGCTGCAGCAAAACGTCGCCGCCCATCGCGATCCGCACCTGCGCGCCGTCACGCTCTCGTTCAAGCGCCTGGGTCAGGCACCGGGCGATGCCACCGCCGACCAATTGGATGCGGCGGCCGATCTGGCCGATCGTTATTCGGCCGGCGAGGCCCGCGTCACCCACAGTCAGAACCTGCTGCTGCCCTGGGTGCGCGTGTCCGACCTGCCCGCCCTGTGGCGCGACGCCCGCGCCCTGGGTCTGGCCTCAGCCAACATCGGCCTGCTCACCGACATGATTGCCTGCCCCGGCGGCGACTACTGCGACCTGGCCAATGCCCGCTCGCTGCCGATTGCCGAGGCCATCACCCAACGCTATCAGGACCTGGACGAACTGCACGACATCGGCGCGGTCGACCTGCACATCTCCGGCTGCATCAACTCCTGCGGCCACCACCACAGCGGCCACATCGGCATCCTGGGCGTCGACAAGGACGGCAAGGAGTGGTACCAGGTCACCCTGGGCGGCTCCGACGGCTCCACGCTCTCGGGCGAGGCGACCCCGGGCAAGGTGGTGGGCCCTTCGTTCTCGGCGGCCGAAGTGCCCGAGGTGATCGAGGCCGTGCTCGACACCTACCGCCAGCAGCGCGTGAGCGCGGGCGACCAGTTCGAGACCTTCATCGACACCCTACGCCGTGTCGGTCTGGACCCGTTCAGGACCGCCGCCAACAGCGTGCGGGCTGCCCCCACAGAGGATGCCCCCAGGGAGGTGGCGTGATGCAACAGACCCTCCAACTCCTTGCCGCCGCTGACCACGCCGCCCAGGCGGACGCCGCGGGGCTGCTGACCCTGTCCAACGACGCCGACGTGTCCCACATCGCGCTAGACGGCATCACCCGCATCGACTTGCACTTTCCCAGCTTCGCTGACGGCCGCGCCTTCAGCCAGGCCTTTTTGCTGCGGCGTCGCCGCGGCTACACCGGCGAGATCCGCGCCACCGGCGATGTGTTGATCGACCAACTGGTGCAGATGCAGCGCACCGGCTTTAGCAGCGCCGTACTGCGCGCAGACCAGGACCCGGGCCATGCGGCCCGCCAGTTCGCGCGCTATGCCCGCTACTACCAGGGCGATGCGGTGACCGTACAGCCCCTGTTCAAGGAAACGGCCTCGGTATGACCGACTTGGCCCCGCAGCGGCAGGCTCGTCCCAGCCCTGACTTCGACGCCAAGCTGGCCCGCACGCAGTCCCTGCTGCAACGCGCTGCCGCCGAATTCGCACCGGTCACCCAAGCCTCCAGCCTCGGCGCCGAAGACAGCGTCATCACGCACATCATCCAGGCGCTCGCCCTGGACATCCCCGTGTTCGTGCTGGACACCGGCGCCTTGCACACCGAGACCCTGGCACTGATGGAGCGCACCCGCGCCGCTTCCCGCGTGCCGGTCACCGTCTACCGGCCGGTTCAAGAAGCCGTGGTGCACTTCGTAGATCGCGAAGGCCAAGATGCCATGTACCGAAGCATCGAACTGCGCAAGGCCTGCTGCGGCATCCGCAAGATGGAGCCGCTGGCCCGTGCGCTGGCGGGCCAGAAGGCCTGGATCACCGGCCTGCGCCGTGAACAGTCCGCCGCGCGCGCCGAGGTGCCCGCCATCGACACCGCCGAGGCGCTGACCAAGTTCAACCCGCTTTGCGACTGGACCTGGGGCGACGTCTGGCACTACATCGCCACCCGGGGCGTGGACTACAACGCCTTGCACGACCAGTTCTATCCCAGCATCGGCTGCGCCCCCTGCACCCGCGCCATCAGCCTGGGCGAAGACTTTCGCGCCGGCCGCTGGTGGTGGGAAGACGAAGCCGCCAAGGAATGCGGCCTGCACGTGAAAAAAACCGAGGGAGCCCCCGCATGAACGCCCGCACCGCGCCGCAGCTGCTCAAGACCGTGAGCAACCAGCACCTGGACGCCCTGGAAGAAGAAGCCATCTTCGTCCTGCGTGAAGTCGCCGCTGCTTTCGAGCGCCCCGCCTTGCTGTTCTCGGGCGGCAAGGACTCGCTGGTGCTCCTTCAATGCGCCGAGAAGGCCTTCGGCCGCGGCCGCATTCCCTACCCGCTCTTGATGATCGACACCGGTCATAACTTCCAAGAGGTCACCGACTTTCGCGATCAGCGTGCGCACGAACTCGGCGCGAAGCTGATCGTGCGCAGCGTCGAAGACTCGATCGAGCGCGGCACTGGGCGCCTGGCCCACCCCGGTGACGCGCGTAACGTGCACCAGTCGGTCACCTTGCTCGAAGCCATCGACGAATTCCGATTCGATGCGCTGATCGGCGGCGCGCGCCGCGATGAAGAAAAGGCGCGCGCCAAGGAACGCATCTTTTCGCACCGAGACAGCTTCGGCCAATGGCAACCCAAGGCCCAGCGCCCCGAAATCTGGACCCTGTTCAACACCCGACTGCAACCGGGCGAGCACTTTCGCGTCTTCCCCATCTCCAACTGGACCGAGCTGGACGTCTGGCAATACATCGAGCGCGAAGCCATCGCCCTGCCCTCGATCTACTACGCACACGCGCGCCCCGTGGTCGAGCGCAAGGGCCTGCTCGTGCCCGTCACGCCCCTGACCCCGCCGCGCGAGGGCGAGCAGGTGCAAACCCGCACCGTGCGCTTTCGCACCGTGGGCGACATCACCTGCACCTGCCCGGTGGAAAGCCCGGCGGCCAACGCCCGCGACGTGGTGCTGGAAACCCTCACGGTCGACGTCTCCGAACGCGGCGCCACGCGGATGGACGACAAGACCTCCGAGGCCTCCATGGAAAAACGCAAGAAGGACGGGTACTTCTGATGACCACCGCCAACGCCCTGCGCTTCATCACCTGTGGCAGCGTCGACGACGGCAAGAGCACCCTGATCGGCCGCCTGCTGGTCGACGCCCGCGCCGTGCTGCAAGACCAACTGGCCAGCGTCTCGCGCGCGGGCCAGACGGACCTGGCCCTTTTCACCGACGGCCTCTCGGCCGAACGCGAGCAAGGCATCACCATCGACGTGGCCTACCGCTACTTCGCCACGCCTGCGCGCAAGTTCATCATCGGCGACGCACCGGGCCACGAGCAGTACACACGCAATATGGTCACCGCCGCCTCCAGCGCCGATGCGGCGGTGGTGCTGGTCGATGCCACGAAGCTGCAGTGGCAGGACCCTGGCCTGACCCTGCTGCCTCAGACCCGGCGCCACACCCTGCTGGCCCACCTGCTGCGTGTGCCGTCCATCGTCTTTGCGATCAACAAGCTCGACGCCGTCGACGATCCCGCGCGGGCCTACACCCACATTCGCGCCGCCCTCACCCGCTTCGCGCAAGACGCGGGCGTCAGGGTGCGCGCCCTCATCCCGATTTCTGCCCTCCAGGGCCACAACGTGGTCACCGCGCACGCGGGCTGGTGCGGCTACGCAGGCCCCTCGCTGTTG
>CANGSD010000099.1 GCA_947455875.1 Comamonadaceae bacterium | reverse complement strand
GGCGTGCCGTTGGCGGCGGGCGTGCCGACTTGGACCAGGGCCAGGGCGCGCGCGGCGCCCGGCTCCAGCAGCCGACTGGGCAGGTGTTGACGCTCGACCAGCAAGAGCCGATCGCCGGGCTGCAGGCCGTGGGCGACGCCCTCGCGCAGTTGCAGACGGTCGCCGCTGCCCGTCACGGAATACCACAGGGGATCACAGGCGCTCTGGCGCTCCAGGGCAGCCAAGGCGCTGGCCATGGCGGCATCCAGGTGGGCGCCGCTGACTTGCGCCAACGGCACGCGCACATGACGCGCCTGGGTGGGTTGATTCAGCGGCATCACTTCCACGCGCGCTTCGAGCGCGCCGGGTCGGCCATCGAGCTCAATGCGGGCCAGCCACTCGGTGCGGTCCACATCGCGCCCGACCAGCGCTTGTTCATACGCCGTGGTGGGCTGATAGGGACGGCGCTGAGCGACCCAGCGGCGCGACTCGCGTGCGGCCTCCAGGAAAGACTGCGACAGGTTGCGGGCCACGGGCGCGAGACCCGCAGTGCCCGGGCCGGTGACGGCGTTCACCGCTTCAACATGCAGGGCCTGCCGCCAGCGGCGCGACGCCGCGATGCATCGCTGCGGATCGACCTCGGCCTGGCGACCCAGACCGGCAGGCAGCACGCTGGTGTCCACTTGCACTTGCACGCGCACGGCCTCGGCGGCTGCAGTGGCAGCAGGGTCTTCTACATAGGCCTGCACACGCACACCACGCACCCGAGTGTCAGACGTGAACTGGGTGCTCTCATGCAAGCGACCTTCGGCATCGATCCAGCCAAAGGACTGCACGCGCACCGGCGCGGACAGCGTCTTCTCGATCAAGGCATCGCGGATCGCCTGCAGCTGACGCTCGGCATCGGCCGCCGACGGCGCGCCGGCTGGCGCGGTCTGCGCCTGGGCCCCGATCGAGGCGGCCAGGCAGCCGGCGATCAGCCAGCCCGCGCGAATCATTTGCGCCTCGCGGCCAGTTGTCCCAGATAGAGGGCGCGCAGGTCATTGACCACCTGACGGTCCAGGGACATGGTGGTCTCGTAGGTGTCATCGCCCACCGGGGTGATGCTCACGAGCACAGCGCCGTACACCACGCCTTCGACGCGGGTGCGGAAGGTGTCGTTCATCACCACCATGTCGGCCACCGTGGTGGACGCATCCAGGTGCTGGCCATAGACCTGCTCGGTCAGGGCGCGGTAGGCGTCGAGCTTGGAGGCGCGGATCGCCATCAGGCGTTGCTGCGCGGCCAGCTTGTGGTTTTGCACGCTGATGACAGCGTAGCCCGTGGCCACCAGCGTCTCGCGCTTTTCGACCATCGGCGCAATCATGCTGGCCGCAGCCGGCGCAGCGGCGGGGGCAGCAGCGGGCGCGGGGGCAGCGGCTGCAGCGGCAGGTGCGTTGGCCTCGGCGACTGGCGGTATGCCCAGCGTCATGCAACCGGCCAGGAAGGGGCCGATCAGGGCCGCGACAAAAAACGAGTGCTTCATGGCAATCTCCAGGGGCGGCTGCGAAGCGGTCAGTTCAGGGTGGGAGCGACCACACGACCGGGCATCAGACCCGGCAGGCTGGCCCAGGCATCACGGATCTCGGCCATCAGGCTGCGCACTTCTTCCAGGATTTCCAGGTCGTTGTGGGCGTTGGCGCGAATCAGACGACGGGTGACGTAGCCATACAGCTCGTCGAGGTTTTGGGCCAGCTCGCCGCCGCGCTCGAAGTCCAAAGAACCCTGCAGGCCCATCAGGATGCGGCTGCAGCGCGCAATGGCCTTGCTCTTGTCCGCGATGTTGCCGTGCATGATGTGGCCGCGCGCGGCTGCCAGGCTTTCCAGCAGGCCATCAAACAGCATCAGGATCAGTTTGACGTTGTCGGCCGTGGCGACGCCGGTGGCGACCTGAACGGCGCCGTAGCTGTCGAAAGCAAGTTTGTGCAGGCGCATGTCTGTTTCTCCGTGGGTTGCATTCGCTCCCACGAAGAATCGGACGCAGCGGCCCGGACTTTAGGCCCCGGTGGCGGAAGTTTCAGCCGCGGGCGCCGCCGCCGCAGGCTGGGGCTGGGGCGGCATCAAGAGGCTGGAGGCCGGCTGCAGCACCTCCAGGCCGGCTTGCATCTGCAACTGGGCGCAGACCTCGTCCAGGCGCTGGCGCAAACCAGGAAGTTCGGCCGGGTCGTTGCGGGCATAGCCCTGGCCGCAGCGGTAGATGGCCTCTACCGCTTCGGGCGGCAGCCAGGAATCGACCTGCGCGCGAGGCGTGCGCACCGTGCGCGTGTTGGACGGCACGGCATCAAAGCCTTTGGGTTGGTCGGACACACCCTCACTGAAAACAAAACTAATGTGTTCTCCGAGGAGCAGTCGATAGCGCTTGCGTACGCCTTCGATCACCAGTTCGTCCAGGCTCTCGGGGGCCTCGCCGGTAACGGCATCCCACAGCGCCTTGCCAGACAGGCCGGCATACGGGCCCGCGGGCTTGGCTTGTTGGGGCTGCTGCAGGTTTTGCATCAGCTGCTTGGTCTCGCGCTCGAGGCCGTTGAAGCGGTCCACCAGGTAGATCACCAGCACCACCAGCACCGCGATGGCCACGGCCATCATCAGCAAGAGGGTGAGCGTGAGCATGGTGGTGGACAAGGGCTGCAGGCCTCTCAGGCCTTGGGATCGGCCGGGGCGTCGCCGTCCGCGGCAGCGCCCTCACCGGCTTCGCCGCCCTCACCTTCCGCTTCGGCGGCGGCCTCGGCTTCGGCCGCAAGCTCGTCGCGTAGGAACTGCAAGGCCACAAAGCCGCTATTGAGCTTGAGGGCGTCGTAGGAGATGCGATCGGCCAGGCGCTGGGCGGCCTCGATGGCCTGCGCGGCGTCCAACTCGGTCTTTTGATAGAGCATGCCGATGGCAAAGGCCTCGTCGGCGTATTCCTGGGGCAGATAGACCTGCACCTCGCCGGAGGTGGACTTGACGGTCTGAAACTGGGAAGCCTTGGGCGGATCGGGCTGCGGCTTGGCCTGCTGAATGGCCACCATGCAAGCCGCCTCGTACGCCTCCATGGCCTGCGCACCGGCCACAAAGGTCTTGTCCAGGTGCGCGCGGCACAACATGCTCAAACGAAGGCGCAAGCTGCGCGCCTCGTGACCGTCGCTGGTCAGAGAAACTGCCTTTTCATAGGCGGCCACGGCGCGCGCGTGCTCGTCTTCGTCGGGCTTCTTGAAAATATTGAACATGCGGTCTTCGGGCTTGCGCTGTGCAAGCGGGTTCAGGTAGGGGAAGAGCCTTGGACCGCCGGCTGGAGCAGCGACCGCAACTTCTTGGCGAGTGCGGTGAGCAACTGGCTGACCCGGGACTCACTCACACCGAGTATCTCACCGATCTCCTTGAGGTTGAGTTCTTCCACGTAATACAGCGAAATGATTAACTGATCGCGTTCGGGCAATTCCTGGATCGCGCCAGCCAGCGCCTCCAGCAACTGCGCGCGCTCCACTTGCGCCTCGGGCTGAAACCCGCGCTCGGCGGCGATATTCATCACCTCTTCGCTCACCTCCTCGATGGAGAAGGTCTCGCTGCGCCAAGCCTGGCCCTGCTCGCGGTGGTACGAGCCGATGTCCTTGCCCATGGACTGCGCCACCTCGCCCTGCGTGGGCAGGCGGCCGAGTTCAGCCACCAGCTTGTGGGCGGCGGCGTTCTCGCTCTTGTTGAAGGCGACCGACGACCGCGTGAGGTCGGACACGCGCCGCACTTCATCGAGCATGGCGCCGCGCACGCGACTGAGCGCAAAGTGTTCGAAGGGAATGCCGCGACGCGGGTCATAGCCGCGCGCGGCCTCGATCAGACCGAGCATGCCCACCTGCACCAGTTCGTCCAGATCCAGCAGCGGCGGGATACGCCCCCGCAGGTGAAACGCCACGCGCTTGACCATGGGCATGTGCGAGATCACCAGGTGCTCCTGGCGTCCCTTGCTGCTTTCGTACAGTTCGAGTGCGGCGTCCATGGTGTGTCCTTGGGCCTGCGTCCTCAGGTCGCGGCCTGCTGCGCCTGCAGCATGCGCTCCATGAAAAATTGCATCTGGCCACCGGGCTCTTGCAGCGGGGGCAACTTCTCCAATGCCTGCGCCAGCCGACGCAGGTCAGACGCGGCGCGGCTGCTGGGCGCGAAATCGATCACGCTGCGGTATTTGCGCTGGGCCTGCTGCACGATGTCATCGGCGCCCACGCAACCCAGGTACTTGACGGTGCGCCCGAGAAACTTCAGCGTCACATCGTTGACAAACTGCGCCAGCTGCTGCCCGTGGGCGTCGCCTTGCACCGCGTTGGCCACGAGGTAGATCTCCTCCAAATCCTGGTCCTGCGTCATCACCTTGATCAGGCCGTAGGCGTCGGCGATGGCGGCCGGTTGGTCTTGCAGCACCACGATGCGGCGCTGGCAGGCGGCCATGAAGGTCAGTACCGAAGGCGAGATGCCCGCAGCCACGTCCACGACCAGGTAGTCGACCGATTCTTGCAGCGCGTCGAAGGCATGAATGATGGTGGCGACCTGGCTCATGTCCAGGGCGGCCATGTCACGCAGGCCCGAGGCACCGGGCACCAGTTGCACGCCCGGCGCAGCGGGGACCAGCAGTTCCTGCAGGGTCTTCTCTCCGGACAACAAATGGCTGATGTTCAGGGGACTGCGCACGCCCAGGGCCACCTGCGCGTTGGCCATGCCCAGGTCGGCATCGAGCAGCAACACGCGATGGCCACGCTGGCCCAGAGCCGCCGCCAAATTCACGGCGACGGTGGTCTTGCCGACCCCGCCTTTGCCGCTGGCGACGCCGATGACCTGAGGAGTGCGCAAGGGAGTGCTCATGCAACGCTTTCAGACAGGGAGGATACGGGACGAGAAGCCGGGGCGACGCGCGCACCCATCGACGCGGCGACTGGCGCCGCAAGCGACAGGTCGCTGCGCAGACGATCGAAGGCCGCATCGAGCAGGCTGCGAGCCTGGAAGGGTCGGGCCTGCGCCTGCACGTCGCCCGAGGCGGCCATGCACGAGACCGGCACACGCTGATCGCACAGCGCCTGCAGCAGCGGCCAGGGCGAATGGCTTTCGTCGACCTTGCCCACCATCAGGCTGCGCCAGGTGTTGCCCGTGGCCAGCAGGCGCTTGACGCTGCCGATGGACGCATCGGCCGGCAGCAGCAGGTGCGTCTCGATGCCCAGATCGGCCGATTGCAGCAACGCTGCCTGGGCCTGCGGGTCGGCGCCCGCGGTGTCAATCAGGATCACGGTGCGTTCGCGCAGTTCCTCGACCAGCAGACGCAGGGTGGCCACGTCACCGGCGCGCCAGCAGGACACGCCCGCTTGCGCCGCCAGCACGCGGGTCTGGCTCCAGGCGCCGCTGCGCCCGTCGTTGAAGGCGATCAGGGCTACGCGCTGCGGCGTCAGATGCATCGCGGCGACACGCGCCAGGCGCGTCACCATCAGCGTCTTGCCGGCGCCCGAGGGGCCGCAGATGGCGTGCAGGCCACGGCCGATGGTGGCGGTGGGCATGCCGGTGAGCGCGCCCTCCATCACCTCGCGCATGCTGGCTAAGGCGCCAGGGGCGTCTTCGGATTCCTGCAAACCATCCGACAAAAGCGCGCGCAAGCCGGCGGGCACGCCCGCGTCTTGCAAGGCGTCGACCACCGGTCGCACGCCGGGGGGCCACGCACGGCCGTCCTGCCAGGCCTGGACCTGTCGGCC
>CANGSD010000098.1 GCA_947455875.1 Comamonadaceae bacterium | reverse complement strand
CCCGAGGGCGGCAACGGCCACTGCGGACAAGGCCGCCACTTTCAGCATCGAGCGTTTCTTCAGGTCGGTCATGAGTTCCTCTGGTTGCAAGGGGGGGGGGTGGAAAAAATGAATTATGAGCCGGGATAAAAAGGCTTACCTAGCGACGCGGGCATGTTCAGGCGGATCCAGGCCGGATTGCGGGAAATCAGAACCAGCACGAGGACCGTCGCCAGATAGGGCAGCATGTTCAGGAACTCGCTGGCCACCTCGACGCCCGAGGCCTGCAGGTGAAACTGCAGCATGGTCACACCGCCAAACAGGTAAGCCCCCAGCAGCACCCGGGCCGGCCGCCAGGTGGCGAAGGTGGTGAGCGCCAGGGCGATCCAGCCCTTGCCGGCCACCATGCCCTCCACCCACAGTGGGGTGTAGCTCACCGACAGATAGGCGCCCGCCAGGCCGCACAGGGCCCCGCCCGCCACCACCGCCGCCAGGCGGATGCGGCGCACCGGGTAACCCAGGGCATGCGCCGACTCGGGCGACTCGCCCACACAGCGAAGCACCAGACCGGTGCGCGAGCGATACAGGAACCCGATCAGGCCCGCAGCGAAGGCGATGGTGAGGTAGACCAGCGGGTGGTGCTGAAAAAAGGCCGGTCCCACCCAGGGCAGATCACCCAGGAAGGGGATCGAGAAGCGCGGGCGCTCGGGCAGCTTTTCCTGGACGTACTGGATCCCCGCGAAGGCCGAGAAACCTGCCCCAAAAAGGCTCAAGGCCAGGCCGGTGGCGTACTGGTTGGTATTGAGCCAGATCACCAGCGCGCCGAACACCAGCGCCAGCAGCGCGCCCGCCCCCGCGCCGGCCACGAAGCCGGCCAGGTCGCTGCCGGTATGGACCACGGCCACAAAGCCCGCCAGCGCGGCGCACAGCATCATGCCCTCGGCCCCGAGGTTGACGATGCCCGCTTTTTCGCTAATCAAGAGGCCCAACGCCGCAATCGCGAGAACCGTACCCGCGTTGAGGGTGGATGCCAGAAGGAGTGCGTAGGCTTCCATCAGGCCACCGCCTTGCCCGTGGCATCGCCGGCCTGGCGCCAGCGCACCCGATAGACCATCAGCGTGTCGCAGGCCAGGAGCGCGAACAGAAGGAGCCCCTGGAACACGCCGGTGATGGACTTGGGCAGGCCCATGCGCGATTGCGCGAGCTCGCCGCCGATGTAGAACATGCTCATAAGAATCGCCGAGAACACCATGCCCACCGGATGCAGGCGGCCGACAAAGGCGACGATGATGGCCGCAAAGCCATAGCCCACCGGCACATAAGGCGTGAGCTGACCCACCGGACCCGCCACCTCCAGCGCGCCAGCCAGACCCGCCGCACCGCCCGAGACCAGCAACGCCACCCACAGGGCCCGGCGCGAGGAGAAGCCCGCGTAGCGCGCCGCGGCGGGCGCGAGGCCGCCGACCTGCTGCGCGAAGCCCGCACGGGTACGAAACAGATAGAGCCACAGCATCGCCGCACCCACCAAGGCGATCAGCAGACCGATGCTCACGCGCGAGCCTGTCATCAGCCGCGGGATCTGGGTGACGGCATCGAAGGTTTTGGTTTGCGGAAAGTTGTAGCCGCCCGGATCTTTCCAGGGGCCAAACACCAGCCACACCAGCAGCTGCACGGCGACATACACCAGCATGAGGCTCACCAGAATCTCATTGGCGTTGAAGCGATCCCGCAAGAATGCGGTGATGGCGGCCCAGGCCATGCCGCCGGCCATACCCGCCCCCAAGATGGCCAGGACGATCCAGCGGGTGGACTCCTTGTCCGCCATCAACGCCACACCGCCGGCGCAGATCGCACCCAAGACGAACTGCCCCTCGGCGCCGATGTTCCAGACATTGGAGCGAAAGCACACCGCCAGCCCCAGCGCGATCAGCAGCAGCGGCGTGGCCTTGACCATCAGCTCGCCCAGGGCGTAGCCAGACTTGACCGGCTCCCAGAAGAACATCTGCAGGCCCCGCACCGGGTCCTTGCCCAGGGCGAGGAACAGGGTCGCGCCCAGGACGACGGTGATGGCCAACGCCAGCAGGGGCGAGGCAATGCTCCAGACCGGCGAGACCTGGGGACGCATTTCAAGCCGCAGCACGGGCATCCTCCCAGAGACCACTCATCCACTCACCGATGCGTTCGATCGAGGCCTGGGCGCGCGCCAGCGAGGGCGACAGCCGGCCCTTGGCGATGACATGCAAGCGATCGCTCAATTCGAACAACTCGTCCAATTCCTCGCTGACCACCAGCACCGCGCAACCGGCGTCACGCAGGGCCAGGATCTCGGCGCGAATCTGGGCGGCGGCGCCAACGTCGACTCCCCAGGTGGGCTGCGAGATCACCAGCAGTCGGGGTCGGGCATCGATCTCGCGACCGACGATGAACTTTTGCAGATTGCCGCCCGAGAGCGAGCGGGCGGGCGCATCGGGGCCGCCGGCGCGCACGTTGAAGCGTTCGATGATGTCGCGGGCCTGCTGGCGCAGCGCGCCCATGCGGATCCAGCCGCCACGGCCCACCGCCTCGCGGCGCGTGAGCATCAGGTTGTGGGCCAGGCCCAGCGCGGGCACGGCACCCCGACCGAGGCGCTCCTCGGGGACGAAGTGCAAGCCCAGCGCGCGCCGATGACCCGGGTCGAGATGCCCGACGGCCTGGCCACCGACTTGCACCATGGCGGGGTCGGCCCGCGTGTCCTCGCCCGAGAGGGCGTACAGCAACTCACGCTGACCGTTGCCGGACACGCCGGCGATGCCCACCACCTCGCCGGCGCGCACCTCGAGGCTCAGGTCTTCGAGGTCGACCCCAAAGGGCGATTCGCGTCGCAGGGTGAGGTCTTGCACACGCAGCACGGTAGCGCCCAGGACGGCCTCGCGATGTTGCAGCTGCGGCGGCTCGGCGCCGATCATCAGGCGACTGAGGGAGGCGTTGCTTTGCTCGCGCGGATCGCAGGTGCCGGTGACGCGCCCTGCACGCAGCACGGTGCAGGCAGTGCACAGGGCGCGGATCTCGTGCAGCTTATGGCTGATGTACAGGATGCTGCAGCCCTGGTCGGCCAGCGTGCGCAGCACCGCAAAGAGTTTTTCGACCGCCTGCGGGGTCAGCACCGAGGTGGGTTCGTCCAGGATCAGGAGCTGGGGATCGGTCAGGAGGGCGCGGATGATTTCCACCCGCTGCATCTCGCCCACCGACAAGGTGTGGACCGGGCGCGAAGGGTCGATGTCCAGCCCATAGGCCTGGGCCTTGGCATCGATGCGCTGGGTGACCTCGGCCAGCGACAGGTGTCGATCCAGCCCGAGCCACACGTTCTCGGCGACGGTGAGGGTGTCAAACAAGCTGAAATGCTGGAACACCATGCTGATGCCCAGGGCGCGCGCCTCCTGCGGGTTGCGCACGGTCACAGGCTGGCCATTCCACAGCACCTGACCTTGGTCAGGCTTGACGCTGCCATAGATGATCTTCATCAGCGTGGACTTGCCCGCGCCGTTCTCGCCCAGGACGGCATGGATCTGCCCGGCTTGCACGGTCAGGGCCACCCGGTCATTGGCCAAGACCGCGGGATAGCGCTTGGAGATGTCGGTCAGCTGCAGGCGTGCGGAGGTCATGGCAAGGGGGTGCGCAGAGGCGCCGACGCCTCGTAGATCTGTTGACGCAGCCAGCGGCCCGCCGCCGATTCGTGCGTGCGCTCGTGCCAGACTTGGTAGAAATCGATACGCGGGAACTGGACCGGGCACGGCAAGATGGTGAGCGGCAGCCGGTCGACGAAACGCGTAAAGCAGCGGCGGCCTGCGGTCACCACCAGGTGGGTCTTGGCCACCATCTGCGGCAGCAGTCCGAAGTACGGACAGTGGATGCTGCTATTGCGAACCAGGCCCAAGCGCTCCAGGTGGCTGTCGACCGCGCCAAGCCTCTGCGAGGACGCAGGCTGCGACACCACATGTTCGGCAGCCAGCCAAGATTCGACCGTCCATCCCTGTTTGACAGCGGGGTGGTCTTTGGCCACCAGGCAGACCACCTCGTCATCAAACAAGGAGGTGCCATGGAGCTTGTCGACCGGATCGAACCAGTTGATCAGAAGAACATCGATCTCGCCCTGCGCAAGTTGGCGGTAGCTCGTCTCGCGGTCGACCAGGGGATGCACCTCGATCGGGCAATGCGGCGCCAGCGCCTTGATCCGGGCCACCAGATCCGGCAGCAGCTGGGGGCCCAGGTAGTCGCTGGCGATCAGGCGGAAGGTGTGACGTTCTTGGGCGGGGTCGAAGCCCCGGGCGTCGGCGAACAGGGCTTGCGCGGCGCGCAGGATCTCGGCGCTGGGGTCGATCATGCGCAGGCCGGCGTCTGTGGGCACCATGCTGGCGCCCGAGCGCACCAGCAAGGGGTCACCCGCGATCTCGCGCAGGCGCCGCAGGGCCGCCGACACCGCGGGCTGGTGCATGCCCAGGCGCTCGGCCGCGCGCGAGACGCTGCGCTCGGTCAGCACGGTGTGCAAGACCTTGATCAAGTTGAAATCCAACTTGTCAAATAGCGAGGGGTTGATCATGCGGTGAGGTTCGGTTTGGGCTGCAGGGGCGCCGCCGCTTGAAGCACGCGGACGCAGCCCCGGGCTTGCCCCATTTCGCTTAGCAGGAATCCGGCCATACTTGGATCCATGGAGACCCAAACGATCCGCTTCATCCGCCGAGGCGAGTTGACAACGCTCGGCAATGTACCACCCGATCGAACCCTTTTAGAGGTCCTGCGCGAGGACCTCGGCGCCTGCGGCACCAAGGAAGGCTGCGGCGAGGGCGATTGCGGCGCCTGCACGGTGGTGATCGCCGAACCCGAAGGCGCCGGCCTGCGCTATCGCGCCATCAACAGCTGCATCCGGCTGGCCCACTCGGTGGACGGCCTGGCCCTGTGGACGGTCGAAGACCTGTCCGAGCCTGACGGCACCCTGCACCCGGCCCAGGAGGCGATGGTGCAATGCCATGGCTCCCAATGTGGTTTTTGTACGCCAGGCTTCGTCATGAGCCTGTTCGGGATGTACCAGACCCATGTGCGCGCCGGGCGTGAGATCACTCGTGAAGTGGCGCAGGCGGACCTCTCTGGCAATTTGTGCCGGTGCACCGGCTACCGGCCCATCCTGGAGGCGGCCCAGCGCATGGCCCACCTGCCGGCAAGCCCCATCGACGAGGCCGACCTGGTTGCCAAGCTGGCGGCCCTGCGTGCGCAGGCGCCCTCGATTTCGGCCTCGGGCTACCAGATGCCCACCACCCTGCCCGAGCTGCTGGCCCTGCGCCGCCACCATCCGGGCGCGCAGGTGGTGGCCGGATGCACCGATGTGGGGCTGTGGGTGACCAAGCAGCACCGGCGCTTGCCGCAGGTGCTGGACGTGACCCGGGTGCGCGAGCTGCGTCAGATCGAGACCGCGCAGGGCCACCTGTCGATCGGTGCCGCCGTTCCCCTGGCCGACGCCTACGCCGCCCTGGTGGCCCAACGCCCGAGCCTGGCCACCTTCGCCGAACGCTTTGCCGGCTTGCCCGTGCGCAACTCGGGCACCCTGGGCGGCAACGTGGCCAACGGATCCCCGATCGGCGACTCGATGCCGCTGCTGATCGCGCTGGACACGCGCATCGTGCTGGCCAGTGCGCGCGGCGCGCGCAGCCTGGCGCTGGAGGACTTCTACACCGGCTATCGCCAGACCGCGCTGGCGGCCGACGAGGTCGTGGTCCGCCTGGATG
>CANGSD010000097.1 GCA_947455875.1 Comamonadaceae bacterium | reverse complement strand
CGGATTGACAGGAACCAAGTTTGGTTGCGGCTTGGCCCAGTGCGGCGCCTGCACCGTGCACATCGACGGCGCACCCGTGCGCTCGTGCGTGGTGCCGATCTCGGCGATCAAGCCGACCCAGAAGATCGTCACCATCGAAGGCCTGTCCAAAGACTCCACCCACGCCATCCAAAAGGCCTGGATCGCACTGGACGTGCCGCAGTGCGGCTACTGCCAATCGGGAATGATCATGGCGGCCTCGGCGCTGCTCAAACGCAAGCCCAAACCGACTGACAAGGACATCGACGAGGCGATGACCAACATCTGCCGCTGCGGCACCTACCTGCAGGTGCGCGCCGCCATCCACATGGCCGCCGGCCAAATCAAGTCCAAAGCGTGAGCGACCCGGAGAACCCGACCATGTATCCCCAAGCCCTCCCGCAGTTCGACCCCTCACGTCGCCGTTTCATCGTCAGCAGCGCCGCGGCAGCCGGCGGCCTGGCCCTGGGCTTTACCTTGCCCACGGGCGACGCGTTCGCGCAGGTGCAAAAAGGCGCTGACCTCACCAAACCCGAGATCAACGCCTGGGTGGTGATCCAGCCGGATGACACCGTGGTCATTCGCATCGCCCGCTCCGAAATGGGCCAGGGCACACTCACCGGCCTGGCGCAGATGGTGGCTGAAGAACTCGAATGCGACTGGTCCAAGGTGACCACCGAGCAGCCCACGCCAGGTCAGAACCTGGCGCGCAAACGCGTCTGGCGCGACATGTCCACCGGCGGCTCGCGCGGGATTCGCCAGTCGCATGACTACGTGCGCCAGGGCGGCGCGATGGCGCGCGAGATGCTGGTGGCGGCAGCGGCCAAGGAATGGGGCGTCTCGCCCGCCGAATGCACCGCGGCCAACAGCGTCATCACCCACAACATCAGTGGCCGCAAGACCACCTACGGCAAGGTTGCCGACGCGGCGGCCAAGATGGAGCCGCCCAAAGAGGTCAAGCTCAAAGAGCCTCACCAGTGGAAGCTGATAGGCAAAGGGGTCGCGCGCCTGGACACCCAGGAAAAGGTCAACGGCTCGCGCATCTACGGCACCGACCTGAAGCTGCCCGGCATGGTCAATGCCGCGATCAAGGCCTGCCCGGTGTTTGGCGGTAAGTTGGTGAGCTTTGATGTCGACAAGATCAAGGGCATGCCGGGGTTCAAGGCGGCCTTGAGGGTCAGCGACAACGCGGTGGTCGTGGTCGCCGACACCTGGTGGCATGCCAAGAAAGCCCTCGATGTGCTTCCGATCAACTGGGACCTGGGCCCCAACGTCAAGGTCAATAGCGCCACCATCGCCGAGCGAAACAAGGCGGGCCTGGACTCCAACGAAGCGGTGTTCATCGGCAACAAGGTCGGCGACGCCGCAGGCGCCATCAGCAAGTCCGCGCGCAAGATCGAAGCGGTCTACAGCTACCCGTTCCAGAACCACGCCACGATGGAGCCGATGAACGCCACGGCGATCTGGACGGCCGACAAGTGCGAGGTGTGGTGCCCCACGCAAAACGGCGACGCTGCGCTTTCCGCCACATCGACCGCGGCCGGCTTGCCTTTGGACAAGTGCGACGTCTACAAGATCAACCTGGGCGGTGGCTTCGGGCGACGCGGCATGACCGACTACATCCGCCAGGTGGTGGCCGTGGCCAAGCAGATGCCCGGCACGCCCGTCAAGTTGATCTGGAGCCGCGAAGAAGACATGCTGCACGGCGCCTACCACCCGATCACCCAGTGCAAGATGACAGCGGGTGTTGACGCAGCGGGCAACATCACCGGCCTGAACATGCGCATCTCGGGTCAGTCGATCCTGGCCTCGGTATTGCCCACCCTCATGACCCATGGCGCCGACCTCCTGACCTTCCAGGGCCTGCTGCCGGTGGGCCATGAGCGCTTCTCAGACCATGCGATCAGTTACGCGTTTGACAACCTCACGATCGATCATGCGATGCGCAACACGCATGTGCCGCCGGGCTTCTGGCGCGGCGTGAACGCCAACCAGAACGCGGTCTACATGGAGTGCTTCATCGACGAGATCGCGCACGCCACCGGGCAAGACGCCTTGGCGGTGCGGCAAAAGTTGATGGCCAAGAACCCCAAGGGGTGGGCGGTGCTCAAGGCCGTGGCCGATCAGGGGGGCTGGGGCCAGCCCACGCCCAAGGGCACGGGGCGCGGCCTGGCGGCGTTCTATTGCTTTGGCAGCTACATCGCCGCCTGCGCCGAGGTCAGCGTGTCCAACGCCGGCAAGCTCACGATCAAGCGTATCGTCGCCGCCACCGACTGCGGCCATGCGGTCAATCCCAAGCAGATCGCGCACCAGGTGGAAGGCTCCTTCGTCTACGGCCTGGGCGCCATGCTGCATCAAGAATGCACGGTCAAGGACGGACGCATCGAGCAAGACAACTTTCACACCTACCCGTCCCTGCGCCTGTCGGAGATGCCCAAGGTCGAAACGATCGTGTTGCCTTCGGGCGGATTCTGGGGCGGTGTGGGTGAGCCGACCATCGCCGTGGCCGCACCCGCGGTGCTCAATGCGATCTTCAACGCCAGCGGCAAGCGCGTACGTGACCTGCCGATCAAGAACACCAGCCTGAAGGCCTGAGGGCCTTGACGCGGTTCAGACCCGCTCGAGAATCACGGCGATGCCCTGCCCCACGCCGATGCACATGGTGCACAGGGCGTAGCGGCCCCCGCGTTGGTGCAGCTGGTTGACGGCGGTAGTGGCCAGCCGCGCGCCGCTGGCGCCCAGCGGGTGGCCCAGGGCGATGGCGCCGCCCCAGGCGTTCACGCGCGGATCGTCGTCTTGCAGGCCCAGATCACGCAGCACCGCCAGGCCCTGGGCGGCGAAGGCTTCGTTCAATTCGATCACGTCCATCTGCGCCAGGCTCAGACCCGTGAGTTCGAGCACCTTGCGCGTGGCCGGCGCCGGGCCCATGCCCATGATGCGCGGGGCCAGACCGGCGGTGGCCATGCCCACCACGCGCGCGCGCGGCGTCAGGCCATGGCGCTTTGCGGCGGCCTCATTGGCCAGGATCAGGGCGCACGCGCCGTCGTTCACGCCGCTGGCGTTGCCAGCGGTGACGGTGCCGTCAGGGCGCACCACACCTTTGAGTTTGGCCAGGGCCTCGAGGCTGGTTGCACGCGGATGTTCATC
Source organism: Comamonadaceae bacterium (assembly GCA_947455875.1). Next base: position 2,580 of record CANGSD010000097.1, on the reverse strand, counting down.
GGTGTCGACCACGATGGCGTCGCCCTTTTTCTGCGGGATCGTGACCGGCGTGATCTCGGCGGCCAGGTAACCGGCCTGCTGCGCCTTCACCGCATTGAGCTGCGAGCGCAGGGCCATGCGGTCTTGCGCTTCGCGCTCGATCTTGTAGTCGGTCGCCACGTTTTCAGCGGTCTCTGGCATGCTGTCCACGCCGTACATCTCTTTCATGCGCTTGTTCACGAAACGCCAGCCGATGGTGGTGTCGTACACCGCGTTATTGCGCGAGAAGGCGGTGTCCGCCTTGGGCATGACAAAGGGCGCGCGGCTCATGCTCTCGACACCGCCGGCGATCATCAGCTGCGCCTCGCCCGATTTGATCGCGCGGGCCGCAGTGCCTACTGCGTCCAGGCCCGAGCCGCACAAGCGGTTGATCGTCGCGCCGGGCAGGTCCATCGGCAGGCCGGCCAGCAAGGTGGCCATGCGGGCGACGTTGCGGTTGTCCTCGCCGGCCTGGTTGGCGCAGCCAAAGATCACGTCGGTGACCTGCGTCCAGTCGACGCCGGGGTTGCGCGCCATCAGCGCCTTCAGGGGAATCGCGGCCAGATCGTCGGTGCGCACGCGGGACAAGGCGCCGCCGTAGCGGCCGAAGGGGGTGCGGATGGCGTCGCAGATGTAGGCAGATGTGGAGGCGGTCATACGCTGGACTTTCGGGATCAGGCGGGAGTTTTCAGGTTGAACATGCTGGTGCCCTCGAGTTCGAGCACGGTGCGGTCTTCTTGGGTGCGCATGCGCCAGGACCACTGCACGATCCCCAGTTCAGGGCGCTTGGCGGATCGGCGCACTTCGTTGACGGTCAGGCGCAGGCTCAGGACATCGCCGGGGCGCACCGGATGCGGCCAGCGCACGTCGGACACGCCGGGCGAGGCAAACGATTCGGAGTCACGTAGCACGTGTTCAGCCACCAGGCGCATGGCAATGCCGCAGGTGTGCCAGCCACTGGCGATCAAGCCACCAAAGGGCCCCTCGCGGGCCGCCTCGGGATCGGTGTGAAACCACTGCGGGTCATAGGCCGAGGCGAACTGCAGGATCTCGGCTTCGGTGATCGTGTAAGGGCCGGCCTCGATCACCTGGCCCACATGGAATTGTGCGAATTTCATGGGGCAATGGTAACGAGTCGCTCTCGCCGCGCCTTCAGTAGGTCTCCAGGTGCAGGCGGCCGTCTCGTTTGAGGGCGGCGCCCACAGTGTCCCAGTTCAGGCCGGCCTGCTGCGCGATGTCCTTGAGCGCCAGCACCACGCCCTCCTCCATCGCCTTGAGACCACACACATAGAAATACGCGTTCGGGTCTACCAGCATCTGGGCCAGGTCGGCGGCGCGTTCGCGCATGGCGTCCTGCACATACTTGCGGGGCTGGCCCGGGGTGCGGCTGTAGGCGAAATAGGTGTCGATGAAGTCCTTGGGCAAGCTTTGCAGCGGACCGAAATAAGGCAGCTCCTGCTGGGTGCGCGCGCCGAAGAACAGCATCAGACGACCGCTCTCGAACTTGCCGCTGGCGCGCTGGCGGCGGCGCCACTCAGTCATCGCACGCATGGGGGCGCTGCCGGTGCCGGTACAGATCATCACGATGTGGCTGCGCGGGTGATTGGGCATCAGGAAGCTGGTGCCAAACGGGCCGATCACCTGCACGGTGTCGCCCACCTTCAGATCGCACATGTAGTTGCTGGCAACACCACGAACCGGCTGGCCCTGGTGGTCTTCCAGCACGCGCTTGATGGTCAGCGACACGTTGTTGTAGCCCGGGCGCTCGCCATTGCGCGGGCTGGCGATGGAGTACTGGCGGGCGTGGTGGGCACGGCCCTTGTCGTCCACGCCCGGCGGGATGATGGCGATCGACTGGCCTTCCAGGCAGGGGAAGGGGATCTGACCGAAGTCCAGCACGATGTGGTGGGTGTCGTAGTCGGTGCCGACCTCGGTCACGCGCACATTGCCGGTGACGGTGGCCGTGATCGTTTTCTCGGCGGCCTTGGGGCCGTAGAGGTTGGTGTAGGGGTGGGCAGCCGACCAGGGCGGCACTTGCGCGCCGAACTGCGCGCTGTTGAACGACGCATCGGCCTCGGCGGTGACGGCAGGGGGCGCCACCGTGGGCGCTACGGCCGCCGAAACATCAGCGTCGCCGCCAGCCTCCGCCAATTCCTCGGCACTCAGCTCGGGCGGCAGCGATTCCCAGGTCAATTGCTCGGACGGCGTGTAGGCACGCACGCGCGGCATTTGACGCCAGTTGTCGATCGACCCGGTGGGACACGGCGAGATGCAGGCCATGCACAGATTGCACAGGTCGGCGTCGACCACGTAGTTGTTGTCATCGTGCGTGATCGCCTTTTGCGGGCAGATCGACTCGCAGGTGTTGCAGCGGATGCAGATCTCGGGATCGATCAGATGCTGCTTGATGACGGCGACTTGTGCAGCCTGCATGGTCAATTAAACCGGACGTATTCGAAGTCGACCGCTTGGCGGTTGATGCCAACCACCGGGGGCGCAATCCAGTTGGCGAACTTGCCCGGCTCGACGACGCGGCCCATGAGGCTGGCCACATAGGCGCGG
>CANGSD010000096.1 GCA_947455875.1 Comamonadaceae bacterium | reverse complement strand
GGCGCAGCTCAGGCCAGGCGATGAACGCCAGCGCCGCAAACAGCGCCGCACCCACCAGGGCGTTGAGCAGATTCAGCGCCGTGACCGCGCCCGCCGAGCGTTTGCCGATCAGATTGAGCAGGAAGTCGCTGCGCGTCATGCGACCGCTGCACACCGCAGCCGCCAGTTGCAGAAAAACAATCGAGGCCACCGAGCGGGCCGAAAACTCGGAGACGCCCGTGATCGGCCGGTCCAGGAAGTCCCGGCCGATCACGTCGGCCACCACCAGGGCCATGATCACGAAGATCCAGACCGTGCCGACCGACGCCATCAGGTTGGCTGGAAATTCCAGCGGATGCCTGATGGCAGGGGGCGGTGCGTCGAGGTCGGTGTCGGTGGCCATGGGGTACCTTAGCGTGCGGCCTTGTCCCAGTCACGCAGCGGCTTCACACCGCGTGCGCGCAGCTCGTCGAAGTAGGCGCGCAGCACCGACTTGCCGGCGTCGCCAGTGGTTTGCAGCCAGGGGGTGACGATGTCGGGCAGACCGTTGATCCACTTGGCGCGTTCGGCGGCAGGCAGATCGCTCACTTGCAGGCCAGCGGCGCGCATGGTGTCCATGGCCGTCGTCGACATCCGGGTGACGTGCTTGCCGTGTGCCACCGAGGTGGCCTGACCGGCCTTCACGAAGGCGTCTTGCACTTCTTTGGGCAACTTGTCGAAGAAGGTCTTGTTGCTGGCGACGCTGCCGAAGTACATCGCGCCGATGTTCACGCGCGTGAGGAACTTGGCCACTTCGTGCACGCGGGCCGGTGCAATGCCGCTGGCAAAGCTCAGCGCGCCCTGGGTCACGCCGGTCTGGATGTTGGTGTAGTAGACGGTCAGCGCGCCTTCGACCGGCGTGGCGCCGGTGTCACGCATCCAGTTGGCCGAGGTGCCCGGTGCATGGATCTTCTTGTTTTGCAGCGACGCCATGCTGGTGACCGGGAAGTTCGCATAGATGTCGTAGCTGTCGGTGATCAGCGAGGAGAGCGGCACCATGTTCTGGGCGGTCCAGCTGGCCTTGAGTGCCGGGTGGTTCGCGTTGAGCTTGTCGAAGATCTCGATCAGCATCTCATGGTTGGTCGTGGCAAACGGCGTGAAGTACGTCACGTTTTGCAGCGGCATGGAGGAGTTTTCCCACACCGTACCGACCATGCCCACGTCCACGATGCCGTCTTTCACGGCGGTACGGGTCTCGGAGAACTTGTACAGCGTGCCGCCGTAGTTCTCGCGCCAGCGAATCTGGTACTTGTTGCCGCCTTCTTTGAGCAGGCGGTCCACCTCGGGCTGGAACACCTCTTTCATGGCGTTGGCCCAGATGTTGGCCACCGGGTGGCTCGATCCGATATTGACCGTGATGGCTTGTTGGGCCATGGCGGCGCTGGCGGCCATGGCGCAACCAAGCGCGAGGAGCCCGGAACGGGCCAACTGGGTGAGCTTCATGCGATCTCCTTGCGGGTAAATGGCGACTGACTGCAGCCGCGTGGGGGTGATACCACGGCCGACAGGCCGCAGCGAACGGGAAAGGGGTGGGCGCGTGCGTTCATGCGCGACGCATCCTCGGCGCGGCTTGCGCCGCATCGCCAAACAGGGCCCGGCTGGCGACCAGGTAGCCGCGCACGCGGTCACGCACCAGGGACTGGCTGATGCGCGCCGGCGCGGCGTCGCTGGCCACGCCCTGCGCGTAGATCCATCGGCGCATGGGGATGTAGAAGAAGCCGCCATGCAGGCCCATGAGCAATTCGAGCTCGCGCTCGCTGGGCCGGGCACGGCTGCTGCAATCGCGAAAGCGCCGGGTCTCGCGCACCAGACGCGGGAACAGGCGCTGGCGCAGCAGCGAAAAGAAGCGGTCAGTGATGGTGTGGTCGGTCAGGCCGGAGAACACCAGGATGCGCACGAAGTCGCGCGAGAGCGTGGCGTTCACGTACTCGTCGTAGAAGGCGGTGAGCTTGTCCTCGGGCGAGCGCTCGCGGTCGTCCAGCAGCGCCTCCCACTCGGGTTGCCAGCGGCCTTCGAACACCTCGATATAGACCCGGTCGATCAGGGCCTGCTTGGTGGGGAAGTAGTGATACAGCAGGGCGTGGGTCACGCCAATGCTGCGCGCCAGGTCGCGCAACTGACCGTCCAGGCCTTTTTCGGAGAAAAAGCGGATGGCCCCGTCCAGGATTTGCCGCTCGCGTTCGGCCACACCCAGGCGCCGCCGCTGCGGCGTGATCACGCTGGTCGCTGCGGCGGGGCCGGGGCGCTTGCGGGTGCGATCAGGGTTTTTCTGGAGGGGCACGCTATTTACCGAACGGTCAACTCTGCCGTACATTGTTGACCGACTGGTAAACAAAATTCACCCGTGAAAACCCGAAAGACACTCCGATGCAGCTCCATGGCGAAGTCCTGATCGGCGCCCCGCGCGCCCGCGTGTGGGCGGCCCTGAACGACCCCGTGGTGCTGGCCGCCTGCATCCCGGGCTGCGAGGGCGTCGAGGTGGTCAGCCCGGTGGAAAAAACCGCCCGCGTGATGGTCAAGGTGGGCCCGGTGCGGGCGCGCTTTGCCGGCCGGATCCTGCTGTCCGACATCGTCGAGAACGAAAGTTGCGCGATGGGCTTTGAGGGCTCGGGCGGCGCGGCCGGCATGGCGCGCGGCGAGTCGCAGGTCACGCTGACCGACGAGGGCGCGGACACCCGCTTGTCCTACTCGGTCAAGGCCTCGGTGGCGGGCAAGCTCGGTCAGGTGGGCGGTCGGATGATCGATGCGGCCGCCAAGCAGATGGCCGACCAGTTTTTCAACGCCTTTCAGGCCCAGGTGGCGCCGACGGCGCCAGCGGTCCCTGCGGCCGCTGTGGAGACGGGCGCTGCCGATGTGCCCGTTGCCGCGCCGGCGTCGCGCCCCGCCGCGACAGGGGCCGCCCCTATGCCCGAGGCAACACCGTCCACCGAGTGGCTGCGCGTGAAGTGGTTCCTCTTGGGTGTCCTGGCCACCGCCGTGGGCGTCTGGATCGGCAGCCGCTTGTGATGCTTTTCCCCCTTCTTATTTCTCTCACTGGATGCGGAGCCTGACTTGAAATCTCCCCCTTTTGATTACGCCAAGCCCACCACACTCGCCCAGGTCTTTGACCTGATGCAGACGCATGGCGACGATGCCTGCATCCTCGCGGGCGGCCAGACCTTGATGGCCACGCTGAACATGCGCCTGTCCGAGCCGCGCCTGGTGATCGACATCACCGGCCTGGAGGCGTTGCGTGGCATCCGTGTCGAGGGCGATCGCCTCTACATCGGCGCCCTGGTCACGCACACCGAGATCGAGGACAGCGCGCTGGTGGCCCAGCACGCGCCGATGCTGCTGCAGGCCGTGCCGCACATCGCCCACCGCGCGATCCGCAACGCCGGCACCTGGGGCGGCTCCATCGCCTACGGCGACCCGGCGGCCGAGTGGCCCTGCTGCCTGTGCGCGCTGGACGGCACCGTGCACCTGCAAGGCCCGAACGGCACCCGCCGTGTGACCGCCACCGATTTCTTCCAGGATCTCTACACCACCGACCGCGCGCCCGACGAAATCGTCATCGGCGCCGATGTGCCGCTGGCCCGTGCGGCCGATTGGTTTGCGTTTGACGAACTCGCGCGCCGCCATGGCGACTACGCCGTGGCCGGCCTGGCCGTCGCCGCGCAGTTTCAAGGCACCCAGGCGCAGCGCGTCACCCTCAGCTTCCTGGGCATCGGCGCCATCCCGGTGCGCGCGCGCCGCACCGAGGCCCTGCTGGCGGGCAAGACCCTGGACGCCGCCACCATCGGGATCGCGATGGCCTCGCTCAAGGCCGAACTCGATCCTTTGCCCGACCTGACACACAGCGCCGAGACCAAGAGCCACCTGGCCACCGTCCTGGCGCGCCGTCTGCTGGAGGCTGCGCACGCCAGCCGCAGCGCGATCACTGCCTGAACCCACGAGACCTCCCCATGCCAGATCTCCATACCCTTCACGTTGAAGTCAACGGCCGGCCGCAGCAGCGCAGCGTGCAACCGCGCCAGCACCTGGTGGACTTTGTCCGTAACGAACTCGGGCTCAAGGGCTCGCACCTGGGCTGCGAACACGGCGTGTGCGGCGCCTGCACCGTCGAGGTCGATGGCCGCATCGTGCGCGGCTGCCTCACCCTGGCCGTCCAGACCCAGGGCTGCAAGGTCCGCACCATCGAAGGCCTGTCCGAGGACGGTGATGTGCGCGATCTGCAAGACGCGTTCGTGCGTCACAACGCCTTGCAGTGCGGCTTCTGCACACCGGGCATGGTGATGGCCGCCAAGGAATTGCTGCAGGCCCGTCCCGACGCCTCGCGCGCCGAGGTGCGTGAGTGGATGAGTGGCAACTACTGCCGCTGCACCGGCTACCACGCCATCGTCGACGCCATCTGCGACACCCTGGCACAACGCGCCGCCCAAGCCGGCGGCGCCGCAACCGGCAAGGTGTCCGCATGAACACCAGCACGCTCCACCCCACACGGTCGGCTGTCGTCGAGGCGGGCTCCGAGGTCCAAGAACGTCCCGTGGCCGATCCGACCGACAAGCCCCTGCACGCCATCACCGAAGACCCGCGCTACATCGGCAAGAGCGTCGAGCGCCCGAGTGCGCGCAAGCTGGTGCAAGGTCAAGGCACTTACATCGACGACATCGAGCTGCCCCGGATGGCGCACGTGGTGTACTGGCGCAGCCCGGTGGCGCATGCGCGGATTCGCCGCATCGACGTCGCCGCCGCGCGCGGCATGCCTGGCGTGGTGATGGTGGCCGACGGACACGACCTGGCCAAGATCTGCAAGCCCTGGGTGGCGGTGCTGGGCCACCTGGCCGGCATGAAATCGGCGCCGCAATACCCGCTGGCGGTGGACCGCGCCTGCTGGCAAGGCGAGCCGGTGGTGGCCATCGTGGCTCAGACGCGCGAGCAGGCCGAGGACGCCTTGCAACTGGTGCAGGTCGACCTCGAGGAACTCGAGCCCGTGGTCGACATGGAAACCGCGCTGGACGCCGCCACGCCGCTGATTCATCCCGAGCTGGGCGACAACCTGTGTTTTTCTCGCAGCCTTGATGTGGGTTCAGTGGACGAGGTGTTTGCCCGCGCCGACGCAGTGGTCGAGACCACCTTTGATTTCGGCCGCCACACCGGCGTCACGCTGGAGCCGCGCTGCCAGATCGCCGATTGGAACCCCGGCGAGCAAAAGCTCACCGTCTATCACTCCTTCCAGGCCCCGCACATGATGCAGGACCTGTACGCGCGCCAGTTCGAACTGCCTGAACACGCGGTGCGCGTGATCTGCAAGGAAGTGGGCGGCTCCTTCGGCATCAAGGTGCACGCCTATCCCGACGACTTCGCCACTGTGGCTCTGTCGATGCTGTGCAAGCGCCCGATCAAGTTCGTCGCCGATCGCCTCGAGAGCTTCACCAGCGACATCCATGCGCGCCATCACCGCGTCAAGGCCCGGATCGCTGCCAGCAAGAGCGGCGAGATCCTGGCGTTCGACATGGACGATCTCACCGGCATCGGCCCGTACTCGATGTTCCCGCGCACCAGCGCGATCGAAGGCAACCAGGTGGTCAATCTGGTGGGTGGCCCCTACAAGCACCAGCATTACCGTGCGCGCTTGCAGGTGGTCTTTCAGAACAAGACGCCCACCTGTCAGTACCGCGGTGTGGGTCACCCCATCGCCTGCGCGGTGACCGAGGGCCTGGTCGATCAGGCGGCGCGTGCCATCGGCATGGACCCCTTGGAGTT
>CANGSD010000095.1 GCA_947455875.1 Comamonadaceae bacterium | reverse complement strand
GCAAGGACCACGCCGACAGCTTCCTGCTGCTCGAGTCGGGCCGCGCCGACGCCTTCGTGATGGACGGCTCGATCCTGGCGGGCAACATCGCCAACGCCAAGACCCCGGCCGACTTCCGTATCGTGGGTGAAGTGCTCAGCGTCGAGCCCATCGCCATCATGGTGCGCAAGGACGATGCCGGCATCAAGAAACTGGGTAACGATGTCATCGCCGGCATGGTTCGCTCGGGCGATATGGCCAAGCTGTGGGACAAGTGGTTCGTGCAACCCATCCCGCCGAAGAACGTGAAGGTCGGTCTGGCGCTGTCTGAAAGCACCCGGGCGGCCTGGGCCTCGCCCAACGACAAGCCGATGGAAGACTATGCCAAGAAGTGATCGGACTTTGATCTGATCCCAACCCCTGCCGCGGCCTGCCTCGGCGGGGGTTTTTTTCGACAAAGGCAAGGAGCAGCGGATGGCCCTGGACTGGCGGGTGTTCTGCAAGGAGACCACCACAGGTGATCTGGTGGAGGGCTGCTTCGGCCGCGGCGGCGACCAGACCTACCTGAACTGGATCGTCTCGGCCTGGGGCTGGACGCTGACCGTGGCCCTGCTGGCCTTGTGCGTGGCGCTGTTTTTCGGCCTGATCGTCGGCACCTTGCGCACGCTCCCCAACCGCCCTTGGCTGGTGCGGCTTGGCAATGCCTGGGTCGAGTTGTTTCGCAACATCCCGCTGCTGGTGCAGATCTTCCTGTGGTACTTCGTGGTGCCCGCGGTGGTGCCGGCCATGAAGTCCGTGCCCTCCGAGGTGCTGGTGGTGATCGCGTTGGGCTTGTTCACGTCGGCGCGGATCGCCGAGCAGGTGCGCGCTGGCATCCAGTCCCTGCCCCGCGGACAGCGCTATGCGGCGCAGGCCTTGGGCCTGACCACCGCGCAGACCTACCGCTATGTGCTGCTGCCCATGGGCCTGCGCATCATCATTCCACCTCTGACCAGCGAGACGATGAACATCGTCAAAAACTCCTCGGTGGCCTTCGCGGTGTCGGTGGCTGAACTTACCTTTTTCTCGCGTCAGGCCGGCGAGGAAACCTCGGCGCCCATCGAGATCTACTTGGCCGCCACCGTGCTGTATGCGGTCTCGGCCTTCGGCGTCAACCGTGTGATGAACGTGATCGAGCGACGCACCCGCGTGCCCGGTTTCGTGGCGGCGGGTGGCACGGGGGGAGGGCACTGAGATGACGCTCGACCTGTCCTTCTACGATTGGGATTTGATCCGGCGCTTCGTCGCCCAGGGTCTCGTCTTCAGTCTCTGGCTCACGGTGGTGGCGACTGCCGGGGGCATCCTGCTCGGCACGGTCCTCGCCCTGATGCGCCTGTCTGGCAAGCGATTCCTGGAGTGGCCGGCCGCAGCCTACGTGAACACCATGCGGTCGATCCCCCTGGTGATGGTGTTGCTGTGGTTTTTCCTGCTGATCCCCTTTGCGATCGGCCGGCCGATCGGCGCAGAGATGTCGGCGGTGATCACTTTCATCGCCTTTGAGGCGGCGTACTTCTCAGAGATCGTGCGCGCGGGCATTCAGTCCATCCCGCGCGGACAGGTCAACGCCGGCTTTGCCCTGGGCCTGACCTATCGCCAGAACATGCAGCAGATCATCTTGCCGCAGGCCTTTCGCAACATGCTGCCGGTGTTTCTGACGCAGACCATCATCCTGTTTCAGGACACCTCGCTGGTGTATGCCATTGGCGCCTACGACATGCTCAAGGGCTTTGAGACCATGGGCAAAAACCTGGGGCGCCCGGTCGAGGCCTACCTGCTGGCTGCGGTGGTGTATTTCGTGATGTGTCTGGGCTTGTCTTACCTGGTGCGCAAGGTGCAGGCGCGTGTGCAGATCATTCGTTGAGGGAGCGGCTGTTTCATGGCCATGATCGAAATCAAGAATGTTTCCAAGTGGTATGGGCCTGTGCAGGTGCTGCAGGACTGCTCGGTCAGCGTCAACAAGGGCGATGTGGTGGTGGTGTGCGGGCCCTCAGGCTCGGGCAAGTCGACCCTGATCAAGACGGTCAACGGCTTGGAGCCGATCCAAAAAGGCGAGATCTTTGTCGACGGCGTGCCCCTGCACGACCCCGCCACCAACCTGCCCCAGCTGCGTAGCCGCGTGGGCATGGTGTTCCAGCACTTCGAGCTATTTCCCCACCTATCGGTGACCGAGAACCTCACCCTGGCCCAGATCAAGGTGCTGGGGCGCTCGATGGACGAGGCCCAGGCGCGGGGCCTGAAGAGGCTCGATCGCGTGGGCCTGATGGCGCACAAGGACAAGTTCCCCGGTCAGCTCTCGGGCGGACAGCAGCAGCGCGTGGCGATCGCGCGCGCGTTGTCCATGGATCCGATCGTGATGCTGTTTGACGAGCCCACCTCCGCGCTGGACCCGGAGATGGTGGGCGAGGTGCTCGACGTGATGTTCACCCTGGCCCGCGAGGGCATGACCATGATGGTGGTCACCCACGAGATGGGCTTTGCGCGCAAGGTGGCCAATCGGGTCATCTTCATCGACGTGGGTGGGCGCATCCTGGAAGACTGCGCCAAGGACGAATTCTTTGGCAATCCCGAGGCGCGCCAGCCGCGGACCCAGGATTTCCTGAACAAGATCCTGGCGCACTGAGCCAGCGCCTGGCCTGCCGGGCGCCTGCGCCCGAGCAGCCACAATACGGGGTATGAACGCCTCGACTTCCTCGATCACGATCACCCGTCCGGACGACTGGCACACCCACCTGCGCGATGGCGACGCGCTGGCCACTGTGGTGCCTCACACCGCCGCCCAGTTCGCCCGCGCCATCGTCATGCCGAACCTGAGGCCACCGGTCACCACCGCCGCCCAGGCGGCGGCTTACCGCGAACGGATTGCGGCCCATGTGCCGGCGGGCCAGCACTTCGAGCCGCTGATGACGCTGTACCTCACCGACAACCTGCCGCCCGCCGAGATCCGGCGCGCGCGCGAGGCGGGTGTGGTGGCCCTGAAGCTGTATCCCGCCGGTGCCACCACCAACAGCGATGCGGGCGTGACCGACATCCGCAAGACCTACGCCACGCTCGAGGCCATGCAGAAGGAGGGCCTGCTGCTGCTGGTGCACGGCGAGGTGACGTCGTCCGACATCGACCTGTTTGACCGCGAGGCGGTGTTCATCGAGCAGCAGCTGATTCCGCTGCGCCGCGATTTCCCGGGGCTCAAGATCGTGATGGAGCACATCACGACCCGCGAGGCGGCGCAGTATGTGGCGCAGGCCGGCCCGCTGACGGCGGCCACGATCACCGCCCACCATCTGCTTTACAACCGCAACGCGATCTTCACCGGCGGCATCCGACCCCATTACTACTGCCTGCCAGTCCTCAAACGCGAGACGCACCGCCAGGCGCTGGTGCAGGCCGCCACCAGCGGCAGCCCGCGTTTTTTCCTGGGCACCGACAGCGCGCCGCACGCCGCTCACCTGAAGGAACATGCCACCGGCTGCGCCGGCTGCTACACCGCGCCGGCGGCCATGGAGCTGTACGCCCAGGCCTTCGAGACCGCGGGCGCCCTGGACAAGCTCGAGGGCTTTGCCAGCCATTTCGGCGCGGATTTCTATGGTCTGCCCCGCAACACCGACACCCTGACCCTGCGCCGCCAGGCCTGGCAGCTGCCCGAGACCTATCCCTTTGGCCAGGCGCAGATCAAGCCCCTGGGCGGCGGTGAGACCCTGGCGTGGAAAGTGGCCTGATCGCACCCGATTGGCGTGCACCCTGGTACGCCCCTTGGGGTGAGACGGGGCAGGCGGTGATGGCCCGTGTCGCGGCCGGCGCGCCGGTGTATGAGGCCCTCAATCAGGCCCTCAAGGGCCAGGCGGACTCAGCGGGCGCACACGCCGTGCGCTTCGTGCCGCAGGACGCAATGCCCGAGGGCGCTGCCTACGAACGTTTCATCTTCGAGCAGCGCCAGTGCCCCACCCGCGAGGGCCTGCACGATTTCTTTAACGGCCTGTGCTGGCTGCATTTCCCGCAGGCCAAGCGGCGTCTGAACGAGTTGCAGGCCGTGCAGATCGCCGCGCACGGCGTGGGCGCGGTGCGGGGCCCGGTGCGCGACGCGATCACGGTCTTTGACGAGAACGGCGCCTTGCTCGATGCGCCTGCGGCCCTGTGGGAAGCCCTGGTGGCGCGCCAGTGGCAGCGGCTGTTCGTCGAATTGCGCCCGCTTTGGGCGCAGGCGCGGCTGCTGATCTTCGGTCACGCCCTGCTGGAAAAGCTGGTGGCGCCACGCAAGGACATGACCGCCCATGTCTGGCACGCCGGCGCGCCCCTGGGCAGCCGGCAGGAGGCCGATACCTGGCTGGCGGCCGCCCTCAGCGAAGACCGCCTGGCCTCCAAGCCCTTTGTGCCCTTGCCGGTGCTGGGCGTGCCTGGGTGGTGGGCGGCCAACGAGGCGGCGGCGTTTTATGACGATGCCCGGGTGTTTCGCCCCCCCCGCGCCTGAAAAACCCTTCAAAACCCGGCGATTTCCAGGGTTTGTCTTGCATTCCTTGCCGCTGGCCTTATCTTCGCTGGCAATCCAATTTTCCCCGTTACCGGAGTTCGAATGAAACGCATCATCCTGTTCGTCGCCACCAACCTCGCCATCGTGCTGGTGCTGGGCATCGTGGCCAACCTGCTGGGTGTCAACCGATTCCTCACGGCCAATGGCCTGAACCTGGGCGCTCTGCTCGGATTCGCTCTGATCATGGGCTTTGGCGGCGCTTTCATCTCGCTGCTGCTGTCCAAGCCCATCGCCAAATGGAGCGCGGGCGTGCAGTTGATCTCGCAGCCGAGCAATGCCGACGAGGCCTGGATCGTTGACACCGTGCGGCGCTTTGCCGACAAGGCCGGCATCGGCATGCCCGAGGTCGGCATCTTCGAGGGCGAGCCCAACGCCTTTGCCACGGGCGCCTTCAAAAACAACGCGCTGGTGGCAGTGTCCACCGGCTTGCTGCAAGGCATGACCCGCGAGGAAGTCGAGGCGGTGATCGGCCATGAGGTGGCCCACATTGCCAACGGCGACATGGTGACCATGGCCCTGATCCAGGGCGTGATGAACACCTTCGTCGTGTTCCTCTCGCGCGTGATCGGCTACGCGGTGGACAGCTTCCTGCGTCGCAACGATTCCGAGAACACCGGCCCTGGCATCGGCTACTGGGTGACCACCATCGTGCTGGACATCGTCCTGGGCTTCCTGGCCGCCATCATCGTGGCCTGGTTCTCTCGCCAGCGCGAGTTCCGCGCCGACCGTGGCGCCGCCGACCTGATGGGGCGCAAGCAACCCATGGTCAATGCGCTGGCGCGCTTGGGCGGCATGGTGCCGGGCACCTTGCCCCAAGGTCTGCAGGCCATGGGCATCACCTCGGGCGTGGGCAAGCTGTTCTCCAGCCACCCGCCCATCGAGGAGCGGATTGCGGCCCTGCAGCAGTCGGCCTGATCCCGCCTCTGGCACGACCCGCCGCCTTCGGGCGGCTTTTTTCTGGCCCCTACAATTGCGCCAGGAGCACTCCATGACCATCAAGAGCGACAAGTGGATCCGCCGCATGGCCGAACAGCACGGCCTGATCGACCCTTTCGAGCCCAAGCAAGTGCGCGAGGCCAACGGCCAGCGGGTGATCAGCTATGGCACGTCCAGCTACGGCTACGACATCCGCTGCGCGCCCGAGTTCAAGGTGTTCACCAACATCCACAGCACGGTGGTCGACCCCAAGAACTTCGACGAGAAAAGCTTCGTCGACTTTCACGGTGACTCCTGCATCATTCCCCCCAACAGCTTCGCGCTGGCGCGCACGGTCGAATACTTCCGTATTCCGCGCAATGTGCTCACCATCTGCCTGGGCAAGAGCACCTACGCACGCTGCGGCATCATCGTCAACGTG
>CANGSD010000094.1 GCA_947455875.1 Comamonadaceae bacterium | reverse complement strand
GAGGCGCTCGACGTCCGCCAGAGCCAGTGGCTGGCCCTGCGCGGCGAGCCCTTTGCCGACGGCCTGGCCCTGCAGATTCGCGATGTCACGACGCGCCGACAGTCGCAGGAGCAGCTGCGATTGCTCGAAGGCAGCATCGCCCGGCTCAATGACCTGGTGATCCTCACCGAAGCCGGGCCCTTCAAGGAGCCGGGCCCCCGCATCGTTTTCGTCAACGATGCGTTTGAATCACGCACCGGCTACGCGCGGGCCGAGGTGCTGGGTCGCTCGCCGCGCTTTCTGCAGGGGCCGCAGACGCAGCGTGAGCGCCTGAACCAGATACGCAACGCGCTTGAACAATGGCAGCCGGTGCGGGTGGACTTGATCAACTATCGCAAGGACGGCGAGCCTTTCTGGGTCGACCTGGATATCTCGCCGGTCTGGGACAAGTCCCGCAAGCTCACGCACTGGGTGGCAGTGGGACGCGATGTGACCGAGCGCAAGGCGTCCGAGCGCAGGATCCGTCACCTGGCGTTCTATGACGCGCTCACCGGCCTGCCCAATCGACAGCTGCTCCTGGACCGTCTGCATGCCACGCTCGATCAGCGCGCCGGCGCGCAAGGGGGCGCGCTGATGTTCATCGATCTGGATAACTTCAAGGTCCTGAACGACACGCTGGGCCATCAAAAGGGTGATCTGCTGCTGCAGCAGGTGGCGGATCGCCTCAGGGCGTGCGTGGCCCCGCAAGACACGGTGGCCCGCCTGGGGGGTGACGAGTTCGTGATCCTGATGGCGCCGCACCATGCTGGCCCGCAGGCCGCGACGGCCGCCGCAGCGGGTGTGGCTGATCGCATCCTGCGGGCGCTGGGCGAGCCCTATCCGCTGCCAGGCTATCTGCATCACAGCACCTGCAGCATCGGCGTGACGGTGTTCGGCCCGCAGCCCGCGCCGGTCACCGAGCTGTTGAAGCAGGCCGACCTCGCCATGTACCAGGCCAAGCGCGCCGGCCGCAACACGGTGTGTTTTTTTGATCCGCAGATGCAGGCCGTGGCCAGCGCCCACGCGTCGCTGGCCGCCGATTTGCGTCAGGCCTGGCGTGAGGAGCAGTTCACGCTCGACTACCAGCCGCAAGTCGACGGGCAAGGCCGCATGACCGGGGTCGAAGCCTTGCTTCGATGGCGGCACCCGGTGCGGGGGCTCGTGGCGCCCGCGCAGTTCATTCCGACCGCCGAAGAAACTTCCTTGATCCTGGATATTGGCCGCTGGGTGCTGGGTCAGGCCTGCGCGCAGCTGGCGCGTTGGGCGGGCGATGCTGTGCGCCAGCACCTGTCGATCGCGGTCAATGTCAGCGCCCGCCAGTTTCGCGACCCGCAGTTTGTCGACCAGGTGATGGAGGCGATCGCGCAGGCCGGCATCGCGCCGCGCAAACTCAAGCTCGAACTGACTGAGAGCCTGCTGGCCGAAGGCATCGAGGTGACGATTGCCAAGATGGGGAAACTCCAAGCCATGGGCGTCGCGCTGTCGCTGGACGATTTCGGCATGGGCTATTCCTCGCTGTCTTACCTCAAGCGCCTGCCTTTGAACCAGCTGAAGATCGACCGCGCGTTCGTGAAGGACTTGCTCACCGACGCCAACGATGCGGCGATCGCGCGCACCATCATCGGTCTGGCGCAGAGCCTGCGGCTGGACGTGATCGCCGAGGGCGTGGAGACCGAGGCGCAGCGTACGTTTCTGGCGAGCCAGGGCTGTCAGGCCTTTCAGGGGCATCTGTTTTGTCCGCCGCTGCCGATCGCCGACCTGGAGGCTTACATCGACAGTCGGTCTTCAGATCGGCGCGATCTGTAGCGGCGTGGTGGGCACCAGACGTGCCAGTCGGATGTCGATCTGACCGGCCTGCACACGCAGGTCGACCGACCCGCTGACAGCCAGGGCCTGGACATCCAAGGCCGCGAGCGGCCGATAGGGCAGATCGAGATCCATCGCCTCGCATGCGCCATTACCGTTCGCAGCCGGGCACGCCAGCGTCAGGGTGGCCTGGTTTCCCTGGGCGCGGCCATTTACCTGCAGTTCGCTGGGCGCTCGCGCCTGATCGCTCAGGTGGAGCAAGGCCGCCAGCAGCAGTGGCCGTACGAGGGTGCCCGAGACCTCAAAACCGGCGGCAGGCCAGTCGACCTGCAAGGAGAACCCGCGGTGTTCGAGCCCGCTGCGAACCAGGGCCAGGCACTCTTGCAGGCTGGTGCGCAGATCGACGCTGTCATCTTCTGGGGGCACCAGCCACGCCGCCACACGCAGCGACTGGGCGATCGCGTCGCGGGTGGTACGTTGTATGCGCGCAAGCTGGTGTTGCAGGTCGGCCAAGGGCGGTAGCCCCCGCTCCAGGCGGTTCGCCACCACGTCCGTCAGCATGCCTAAGGCTTGCAGATTCACCACCAGGTCATGTCGCAAGGCGGGACCGATTCGCTGCAGGACGGCATAGCGCGCGGCTTCTCGGGCCTGGCCTGGGGGCGCGTTTGCATGCATCGAGGGCATTCTGGGCAGCGCCCTCGCGAGTCGCTTGTCAGGCGTGCACCGCGGCCTTTGTAGGAGCCCGTTGCCGCCCCGGCTATGCTTGCCGCACGATGAACAAGGCCTTCACCCGCGAGACCGACTCCGAGGACGACGACCTGCCACCGGGGGCGTCCGCGGTGCCTGCGGGCGCACGCAACTACATCACGCCCGCCGGCTACGCGCGCCTGCGGGCCGAGCTTTTGCATCTGATCGACGACGAGCGCCCGCGCGTGGTCGAAGTCGTGCACTGGGCGGCCGGCAACGGAGACCGCTCGGAGAACGGCGACTACCTGTATGGCAAGAAGCGCCTGCGCGAGATCGACCGCCGCATCCGCTTCCTGACCAAGCGGCTGGAGATCGCCGAGGTCACCGACCCCTGCGTGCACCACGGGCGTGACCAGGTGTTCTTCGGTGCGACCGTGCGTTACGCCAGCGAGGACGGCAGCGAGCGCGAGGTCACCATCCTCGGTATTGACGAGGCCGATAGCAGCCTGGGGCAGGTCAGTTGGATCTCGCCCATTGCACGGGCACTACTCAAGGCCCGCGAGGGCGATGAAGTGAAGCTGCTCACACCTGCAGGCGCGCAGACGATCGAGGTCTTGCAGGTGCGTTACCCAGCGGCCTGAGCGTCGTCCGCGCCGTTGTTCCAGCCGCTGCGGCGCGTGCGCTGCACCCGCAGGACATCGGGAATGCGTTGGATCGCACGCATCACCGCCTCCAGATGGCTGCGGTCTCTCACGGCCACCAAGAAGCGCAGGTCGGCGGCGTCTGGGGCTCGACCTTCGTCCATGTCGACGTGGGTGATGTCGGCCTCGGCGCCAGCCATGGCCGAGGCAACGCGTGCCAGCACGCCCTTGCCATTACCTACCGTCACGATCAGGTGGGTCTCGAAGGAGCGCGTGGGCTCGTCGGACCATTCGACACCGATGAAACGCTCGCTGTCCTTGTGCAACAAGCGGCGCGCGGCGCTGCAATCCTCGGCGTGGACCACCAGGCCTTCACCGCGCCCCAGGTAGCCGACGATGCGATCGCCCGGCACCGGGCGGCAGCAGCTGGCGTATTGCACCGAGGCGTTCTCGCTGCCGTCCAGGATGACAGCGCCATGTGCCGGGTTTTCGTGGGCGGTGAAGCGCTCGCGCGTCATGAGCAGCGCGTCGCGCTTGGCGCCGTTTTCGGACAGCAGCGTGACCAGACGTTTGGCCACGATGCTGGCAATGCGCTTGCCCAGACCGATGTCCATCAAGAGTTCGTCGCGGTTTCGGCTGCCAGTGAATCGCAGCAGCTTGTCCCAGACCAGCTGGTGGTGTTCGTCGATGTCAGGCAGTCGCTCGATGCCTTCGGCACGCAGGGCCTGCGTCAGCAGCTTCTCGCCCAGACCTTGTGATTCGGCCTGCGCCAGGGTCTTGAGGTGATGCCGGATCTTGGAGCGTGCGCGCCCGGTACGCACGAAGCCGAGCCAGGCCGGATCCGGCGTCGAGGCGGTGGCGGTCTCGACCTCGACGACGTCGCCGTTTTTGAGCTCGGTGCGCAGGGGCACTTGCGCGCTGTTGATCTTGGCGGCCACGACGTGATCGCCGATGTTGCTGTGAATGGCGTAGGCGAAGTCGACCACCGTGGCGCCGCGGGGCAGGGCCATGATCTGGCTCTTGGGTGTGAACACATAGACCGCGTCGGGAAACAGGTCGATCTTGACGTGATCCCAGAACTCGGCGGCGTCCCGTGTTTCGTGCTGGATGTCCAGCAGCGATTGCAGCCACTGGGCACCGGTGCGGTCGGCGGCTTCGTCGTCGGAGGGGTTGGCCTTGTACAGCCAGTGGGCCGCCACGCCTGATTCCGCCACCACGTGCATGCCCTCGGTGCGGATCTGGAATTCGACGTTCACGCCCGAAGGCCCCACCAGAGTGGTGTGTAGCGACTGGTAGCCGTTAACCTTGGGGATGGCGATGTGGTCCTTGAAGCGCCCCGGTACTGGCTTGTACATCTGGTGCAGGATGCCCAGCGCGGTGTAGCAGTCGATCAGGCGCGGCAGGATCACGCGCAGGCCATAGATGTCGGTGACCTGCGCGAAGCTCAGATGCTTTTCGTCCATCTTGCGGTAGATGGAATAGAGCGTTTTTTCGCGCCCGGCCAGTCGGAGCTTCAGGCCCGCCGCCTCGAAGGCTGTCTCGACCTCGCGCTGCACCTTTTGAATCAGGTCGCGCCGGCGGCTGCGGGCCTTGGTCACGGCCTTGGCCAGCACCGCATGGCGCCAGGGCTTGATGTGGCTGAAGGCGAGTTCTTGCAGCTCGCGGTAGGTCTGGTTCAGGCCCAGGCGGTTGGCGATGGGCGCGTAGATCTCCAGCGTCTCTGACGAAATGCGGTGCCATTTGGCACGCGGCATATCGTTGAGGGTGCGCATATTGTGCGAGCGGTCGGCCAGCTTGATCAGGATGACGCGCACATCGCGTGCCATGGCCAGCAGCATCTTGCGAAAGGACTCGGCCTGGTTCTCTTCGCGGGTGTTGAACTGCAGCTTGTCCAGTTTGGTCAGGCCGTCGACCAACTCGGCCACCGGGGCACCAAAGCGCTCGATCAATTCGGGCTTGGTGACGCCGCAATCTTCGAGCGCGTCATGCAGCAGGGCCGCCATCAGGGCCTGGGCGTCGAGCTTCCACTGCGCGCACTGGGCGGCAACGGCGATCGGGTGGGTGATGTAGGGGTCGCCACTGGCGCGGATCTGGCCCAGGTGGGCTTCGTCGGCGAAGCGATAGGCCTGGCGCACCTGCTCGATGTCGCTGGCGTCCAGGTAATCGAGCTTGGCCATGAGCGCGGCAAAGCTGGCCGCCGCCGCCTTGGCCTGGGCGGAACTGGGGACGACGGGGGCCGGGCGCTTGCGTTTGCCGGAAGAGGGGTCGAGCACCGCACTCATCCCTTAAATGTAGCGCGAGCCCGTGCCCAAGGCGTTGGAACATGAAAAAAGCACCGCGGCGCGGTGCTTTTTGCGGCAGGCCCGGTGGGCCTCAGGGGCGCGGTCAGCCCGGGACTTTTTTCAGCATCTCCAGACCGATCTTGCCTTCGGCGATCTCGCGCAGGGCGGTGACACCGGGCTTGTTCTTGCTCTCGATTTTGGCGGCATGACCCTGACTGAGCGTGCGGGCGCGGTAAGTCGCGGCCAGCACCAGCTGGAAACGATTGGGGATCTTTTGCAGGCAGTCTTCGACGGTGATGCGGGCCATGGGCGTTGCTCCGTGGGGTCAGATGATGTGGAGGGCCTTGAAGGTGGCGGCCCGGGTGCGGCGCTGCGCCGAAAACTTCAGGCGCTGGGCGTGCACGATGGTTTTAAGGTCAAACAGCGCACGCTCAAATACTTCGTTGATTATAACGAAGTCGAATT
>CANGSD010000093.1 GCA_947455875.1 Comamonadaceae bacterium | reverse complement strand
CGGCCAGAACTTCCCAGGCGTGATCCAGATCGTCAGCCAGGGCCTCGGCATTGAGTTCGAGCTTGGCCAGGCCCACGCCCAGGGCGTGATAGGCCAGCACCGTGTAGCCCATGGCCACGCCCATGTTGCGAAGCACGGTGGAATCGGTGAGGTCACGCTGCCAGCGCGAGATCGGGAGTTTTTCGGCCAGGTGACGCAGCAGCGCATTGGCCAGACCCAGATTGCCCTCGGCGTTTTCGAAATCGATCGGGTTGACCTTGTGCGGCATGGTCGACGAGCCGATCTCGCCTTCGCGCAGGCGCTGCTTGAAATAGCCCAGGCTGATGTAGCCCCAGACATCGCGCGCCCAGTCGATCAGGATGGTGTTGGTGCGTGCGATGGCATCGAACAGTTCGGCCATGTAGTCATGCGGCTCGATCTGGATGCTGTAAGGCTGGAAGGTCAGGTCCAGACCGAAGGGTTCGGGCGACTCGACCAATTTGCGGCTGAAGCCTTCCCAGTCGAAGTCGGGCCAGGCCGCGAGGTGGGCGTTGTAGTTGCCCACCGCGCCGTTCATCTTGGCCAGGAGCTTGACGCTGACGATGCGCTCGCGCGCCGCCGCCAGGCGCATGACCACGTTGGCGATTTCCTTGCCCACGGTGGTGGGGCTGGCGGTCTGGCCGTGGGTGCGACTGAGCATGGGCACATCGGCATAGGCATGCGCCATGTCGCGCAGCTTGGCGATCAGGCCATCGAGCGTGGGCAGGATCACCTGCTCGCGCGCGGCTTTCAGTTGCAGGGCGTGGCTGGTGTTGTTGATGTCTTCGCTGGTGCAGGCGAAGTGCACAAATTCAGCGGCGCTCACGAGTTCAGGGCGCGCCTCGAACTTGGACTTGATCCAATATTCCACGGCCTTGACGTCGTGGTTGGTGGTTTTTTCAATGTCCTTGATGGCGAGCGCGTCGGCCTCGGAAAAATTCTTGACCAGGCCCAGCAAGTAAGTGCGCGCACCCGACGACAGGGGCTTGAATTCTGCAAATCCAGCGTCGGACAGGGCAATGAACCAGCAGACTTCAACCCGCACGCGCTGGTGCATGAAGCCCATTTCGCTCATAAGCGGTCGCAGCAGCGCCAAGCGTGCCGCGTAGCGGCCGTCCAGCGGGGACAGCGCGGCGATGGTGGAAAACGTCATGCCTTCAATTGTAGGTGTCCCCCATTGGGCCAGATGCCCGGGGCGGGGCGAGGACCTAAAATGCACAGCCTCCTTCGAGACTGACCGAAAGCGCTTGACCATGAAATTGATCGGATCCGGCACCAGCCCGTATGTGCGCAAGGTGCGCATCGTGATGGCCGAAAAGAAGCTGGACTACCAGTTGGTGCTGGAGGACGTCTGGCACGCCGACACCACGATCTTGCAATCCAACCCCCTGGGCAAGGTGCCGTGCCTCGTGATGGAAGGCGGAGAGGCGCTGTTCGATTCGCGCGTGATCGTGGAATACCTGGACACCCTCTCGCCGGTGGGCAAACTGATTCCGCCGCTGGGCCGCGAGCGCGCCGAGGTCAAGACCTGGGAGGCGCTGGGCGATGGGGTGCTCGACGCCCTGATCCTGGCGCGCCTGGAAAAAGCCTGGCCGGGGCGCAAGGCCGGCGAGTGCAGCCAGGCCTGGATCGATCGGCAGATGGAAAAGACCCACGCCAGCCTCAAGGCCATGAGCCTGGGCCTGGGCGACAAGGCGTTCTGCGCGGGCATCCATCTGACCCTGGCCGACATCGCAGTCGGCTGTACGCTGGGCTACCTCGATTTCCGCTTCGCGGATCTCGATTGGCGCACGCCTTATCCGAATCTGGCGCGCCTGTACGAGAAGCTGATGCAGCGCCCGAGCTTCATCGAGTCGCAGCCAGCTTGAGCGTGGTGCCGGCGCGCAAGGCGCCGGCCTCGATCAAAGCCCCGTGATGCGCCGCACGGCCGCCTGATACAGGCGAAACGGCAGCATTGCCAGCAGCTTCACACTGAGCGTGAAGCGCAGCGGAAAGTGGATCTCGAAGCGGCCCTTGCGCCATCCTTCCAGGATGGCCTGTGCCGCCTGTTCCGGCGAGATCAAGGCGGGCATCTCGAATTCGTTTTGCGCCGTGAGCGGCGTCTCCACAAAGCCCGGGTTGATCAGGCTCACGCCGATGCCTTGGTCGCTCAGGTCGATGTACAGGGTCTCGGCCAGGTTGATCAGGGCCGCCTTGGTGGGCCCGTAGGCCAGGCCATTGGGCAGGCCGCGAAAGCCGGCAACGCTGCTCACAAGGCTGATGTGGCCGCTGCCGCGGGCCAGCATGCCGGGCAAGACCGCCGCCAGCATATGCAGCGCGCCGGTGTAGTTCACGCGTTCGTGTTGCAGCATGTCCTGCAGGTCGAAGGCGGTGGCGCGTTGGGCGCGGTAGTGGCCAGCGCAGTAGACGGCGCAGTCGATGTCGCCGCCAGCGGCCAGCTCGGTGGCTGCGCGGGCGACGGCCTCTGCATCGGTGGCATCCAGCGCCCGCGCCTGCGCGCCGGGGTGGGCGTCGACGAAAGCCTGCAGGGCCGCTTGGCCGCGCGCGGACACGATCACCTGCGCACCGCGCACATGCAGGGCCTGTGCCAGTGCACGGCCGATGCCGGTGGAGGCGCCCAGCACCCAGACCCGCCGACCGGCCCATTCGATCTGGGGCGGATTCAGCGGTGACCACCAGCGCCGCGTCGTGCGCGTCGACGCCGCCGGCGGGGGCGGAGGTGTGGGCGCTTGCAGCGGCAGCACGTTCATCGTTTCGTGAAGGACAACGTCACTTCACCCAGGGTGATGCCGAACTTGCTCATGGTGGCGCGATTGAGCAGCACCTTGTCGGACATCAGGTACATCCAGTCATCAAACTCGACGTTCCACACCCGTCCGTCGACGGGCAGGGCCAGCGTGTAGCGCCAACGCAGCGCATTGCCACGCGCCTGACCCTCGGCCTGACCCACCACATCGTCGGCTTGGCCGGTGTAGCGACCGTCGGGCAGTTTGCGCACGCGCCAGACGCGCCGTTGTGTGGTGCCGTCGGAGTAGGTGAAGGCTTCATCGAGCACGCCATCATCGCCCTGCCAACTGCATTGCATGACGACGGTGAAGCGCTTGACGACCTTGCCCGAGCGGTCGGTGAAGACGCCCCAGGCGTCGACCGTGCCATCGAAGTAGGTTCGCAGGTCCAGCGCGGGTTTCTCGCCCTGGTAGTCAGCGATGTCGGGGCTGGCGCACCCCGCCATCAGGGCCAGCGTGGCGGGGGCAGCGGCAAGCAGCAGGCGTCTTTTCATGGCGTGGACTCTCGGGGGGAAGTAGGGGGGGTCGAGCGGATCAGGGCAAGGTACAGGCCTGCCGCTG
Source organism: Comamonadaceae bacterium (assembly GCA_947455875.1). The sequence goes on along the minus strand of CANGSD010000093.1, from coordinate 2,584 downwards.
CCAGCAACTTGAGCAGGCAAGGCAGTACGCCGTAGGCGAGCGAGAGGGTCGACAACGCCTGCGCGTCGCGTGTGCCGGGGGCGTAGCCGGCCAGCCCCAGCAGGGGCAGGGCCAGGCCGGCGGCCAGGGCGAGATTGAGTTTGGTCGCGAAGTTCCACCAGCCGAAGTAGCTGCCTTCATGGCGCCCGCGATCGCCGGCGTCTTGGATCTGCCCTGCGAGCAGGGCGCCGGGCAGCGCCAAGTCGGCGCCCAATGCGAAGCCCGAGGCGGCGCAGACCACGAGAAAGGCCAGTGCGTCGCCCTCGCCCAATGCGGCCGTCCAGATGAACGCAGCGATGGCCAGGCCCATGCCGGCGAGCCAGCTGCGGGCCAGGCCCCAGGTGCGCACGAGTCGCAGCCACAGCGGGATCGACAGCGCCGCGCACAGGAAGTACAGGCCCAGGAAGGCGGGCTCCCAGGCGCGCGGGGCCTGCAGCCGGTCTTGCACGAAGAACAAGACCAGTGTGGCCGGCACTGCGCTGGCGATGCCATTGAGCATGAAGACCGCGAGCAGGCGACGAAAGGCGGGGCGGCGCAGAGGCAGCCACAGGTCGGTCGCGGCATGCTCGGTGGGTGACGGGGGGGTCGGTATCGGGCTGCGTGCCCAGGCCAGCCAGCCGACAGCGAGCAGCGCAGCGAACAAGGCGGTGGTGGTGGGCAGGCCCAGCATCGAGGGGGCTACCGAGGCCACCAGCACGCCGGCCACGCCCAGGCCTTCGCGCCAGCCCACGATGCGCGCGCGCTGCGCCTCGTCGCCCCCGAGCATCGCGCCCCAGGACTGGTGGGCCACGGTGAGCGTGCTGAACGCCAGATAGGTCAGGGCCAGCGTACCTGCTGCCCAGACCAGCAGGGCGTTCGTACCACGCACCGGCGGAAAGAAAAGCAGACCGAACCCCAGCACCAGCAGGACGGCGGCGAGAGCGCTCACGGTCAAGACCGCACGCACCGAACGCGCGTAGAGGCGGTCGATGCCGCGGCCAATGAGCGGATCGACAAAGGCATCGAGCAAGCGCGCCGCGAGCAAGACGGCGCCAAGTAACGCGATCGGCACGCCCAGCACGCTGGCGTAGTGATGGGGCACGACCACATACAGGGGCAGGGCCACGAAGGCCAGGGGCAGACCCAGCAGGCCATAGCGCAGGCTGTCGGCGACACCGACCACGAGATGAGCCTGCGCGCCCGTGTTCATGGACGCGTCGCACCCGCGATCAGGGCCTGGCGCAGCTCGGGCGCCGAGGTGGCCTCGCCGAGCCAGATCGCGAAGAACAGACGGGCGAAGGTGGCATCCGCCACTTCGCCGGTCAGACGACCGTTGTGAAAGAAGCTCACGCCCTGGCCCGGACGGTGCACGCCGGCCAGTCGGTCGCCGCGCCGCACGTCGGGCAGGGCCGCCGTCAGCTGGGCCTGCCAGCGCTCGCCTTGAGCCGCATCAAACTCGCCGTGGCGACGCATTTCCTTCAAGGAGACGCGGCTGATTTCGTCGGCGACGAAATTGCGTTGGTAGGTCAGCTCCAGGACCAAGGGCTGGCTCGCGAACTGGGCCGCGCGAAAGCCCCGCGCTGTCCACAGTGCGGCGTCATAGACCTCAAAGCCCCAGAACGTCAGGCGACCGCGCCCGAGCGGCACGAGCTCGGTCGCCGCCTGCGCCGTGACGGCGGGGGGCAGCGGGCTCGGTGACGTGGTGGCGTGCGCCGGTGAGGCGACCAGGCAAGCGGCTAGCGCGCAGGCGAGCAGGCCGGTGTTCAGACCGAACCTCAGGCTTTTTGCAGCGTGTACTGCACCACGTCGATATTGGCCTCGTCGAACGCGGCTTCGCAGTAGGCGAGATAGAACTCCCATGTGCGGATGAACCTCTCATCAAATCCCAGTTGCAGGACCTGCGCCTTGGCGGCCAGGAAGGTGTCGCGCCAGCGGCGCAGCGTTTCGGCATAGTCGGGCCCAAACGCGAGTTCGTCCACCACTGTGAGACCGGCGGCCTGCGCTTCGCGGCGAAACTCGCGCGGACAGGGCAGGCAGCCGCCTGGGAAGATGTATTGCTGGATGAAGTCGGTGGAGCGGATGTAGCGATCCCAGAGCGCGTCGTCGATCACGATGCTCTGGATGCAGGCGCGGCCGCCCGGTTTGAGCAGGCGCGCGATGGTGCTGAAGTAGGTGGGCCAGAACTCGCGGCCCACGGCCTCGACCATCTCGATGGAGCAGACCGCGTCGTAGGGGCCGTCCTGGATGTCGCGGTAATCCTGAAGCCGCAACTCGGCGCTGGCCTGCGGCGTGTTGAACACCGCCATCCGCTCGCGCGCATGCTGCAGTTGTTCGGTGGACAGGGTGACCCCGGTCAGGTGCGCTTGGAAGTCGCGTACCGCCGATTCCGCCAGCGCGCCCCAGCCGCAACCGATTTCCAGCACGCGGTCGCCCGGCTGGACCTGGGCCATGCGCAGCGCGCGGCGCACCTTGGCGCGCTGTGCGTCTTGCATGGGTTGCACGAGGTTGCCCTCGAACCAGGCCGAGGAGTAGTTCATCGTGCCGTCCAGCCACAGGCTGTAGAAGG
>CANGSD010000092.1 GCA_947455875.1 Comamonadaceae bacterium | reverse complement strand
GGCACCATCCGCGCCGACTTCGCCGACAGCATCGACGCCAACGCCGTGCACGGCTCCGACGCGCCCGAGACCGCCGCCGTCGAGATCGCCTTCTTCTTCGCCGGCATGAACGTTCACGCCCGCTGAAACGGGACGAACCATGCCATGACGGCCAACCTTCTCGACTTCGATCTCGAGGGTCTGGCCGCCTTTTGCGAAGGCCTGGGTGAAAAGCGCTTTCGCGCCACCCAGTTGTTTCGCTGGATCCACCAGCGCGGTGCCTCAGACTTCAGCCAGATGTCCGATCTGGCCAAGTCCCTGCGGGCCAAGCTCGAGACCTCCGCCCGCATCGAGGGCCTGCCCCTCATCTCCCAACACGAGTCCGCCGACGGCACCATCAAGTGGCTGTTCGACGTGGGTGCGGGCAACGCCGTTGAAGCCGTCTTCATCCCCGAAGAAGACCGTGGCACGCTGTGCGTGTCATCGCAGGCTGGCTGCGCGGTGGGTTGCCGCTTTTGTTCCACCGGACACCAGGGCTTCGCCCGCAACCTCACCACCGGCGAGATCGTCGCCCAGCTCTGGTTCGCCGAGCACTTCCTGCGCCAGCACCTGGCCACGTCGGAGCGCGTCATCTCCAACGTGGTGATGATGGGCATGGGCGAGCCCTTGCAGAACTACAGCGCCCTCGTCCCCGCCCTGCGCACCATGCTGGATGACCACGGCTATGGGCTGTCGCGCCGTCGCGTCACCGTCTCCACCTCGGGCGTGGTGCCCATGATGGACCGGCTGGGCCAGGACTGCCCGGTGGCCTTGGCCGTGTCCTTGCACGCGCCCCTCGACGTTTTGCGCGACAACCTGGTGCCCTTGAACCGTAAATATCCGCTGGCCGAACTGATGCAGGCCTGTAAGCGCTACCTCGTGCACGCGCCGCGCGACTTCATCACCTTCGAGTACTGCATGCTCGACGGCGTCAACGACCAGCCCGAGCACGCCCGCGCCCTGATCGCCCTGGTGCGCGAGCAGGCCGTGTCCTGCAAGCTCAACCTGATTCCCTTCAATCCCTTCCCGGCTTCCGGCCTGACCCGCTCGCCCCAAAAACAGGTGCAGGCCTTTGCCAAGCTGCTCAGCGATGCTGGTATCGTCACCACCATCCGTAAGACGCGCGGTGACGATATCGACGCGGCGTGCGGCCAGTTGGCAGGCGATGTGCGCGATCGAACGCGCGTCGGCGATCGGATCGCGGCGCAGCGCACGGTCATGCTCACCCCGGTGCCGGCCGATCCGGTGGCCAAGGAGGGCCTCGCATGAGGAGTGCGTCAGGGCTGCACGCGGCGGGCGTCTTGCGTCGCCTGGCCTGCCTGAGCGTGCTCGCCGCGCTCTTGGCGCTTGCGGGCTGCGCGGCACCCGTCGGTACCTCCGCGGCCGGCGCAGACCCCATCACCGAATCCGATGAATCGCCCGCGCGCAAACGCGCGCGCATCCGCACCGAGCTGGCGGTGGGCTATTTCGAGGAAGGCCGCACCGAGGTGGCCCTCGACGAGGTCAAGCAGGCCCTGGGCCATGACCCGCTGTACGCGCCGGCCTACAACCTGCGCGGCCTGATCTACCTGCGCCTGAACGACCCCCGCCAGGCCGAGGACAGTTTCCGACGCGCCCTGGCCCTGAGCCCGCGCGATCCCGACACCCTGCACAACTACGCCTGGCTGGTCTGTGGCCAAGGCCGTCATGACGAAGCCGAGCGCGCCTTCGGACAGGCCCTGGCCAGCCCGGTCTATCCGGCGCGTGCCCGCACCTATTTGGCCCAGGGCGTGTGCCAGGCCCGGGCCGGTCGCCTGGCCCAGGCCCAGGACAGCCTGACCCGCGCCTACGAGCTCGACGCTGCCAACCCCCTGACCGGTTACAACCTGGCCCAGCTTCTGTACCGCCAAGGCGACCTGACCCGCGCCCGCTTCTACATCCGGCGCCTGAACAACAGCGACAGCGCCAATGCCGAATCGCTGTGGCTGGGGATACGCGTCGAGCGGCGCCTGAGCGATTCGGTCGCCATGCTGCAACTCGTGGACCAGCTGCGCAAACGCTACCCGCAATCGCGGGAGCTGACCGCCTATGACAAGGGAACTTTCGATGAGTGAGACAGTCGACCCCGTACCGCAGCCGCAGGGCGGGGGAGCCATGCTGCGCCAGGCGCGCGAGCAGGCGGGTGTGCACGTCGCCGCGCTGGCCGTGGCCCTGAAGATACCGGTGCGCCAGCTGGAGGCGCTCGAACAAGGCCGCTTTGATCTGCTGCCCGACCACACCTTTGCCCGGGCGCTGGCGGGCAGCGTTTGCCGCCAACTCAAGATCGACCCCACGCCCATCCTGGCGGCGCTGCCCCAAACCGCGCCCCTCACGGTTTCGGTCAACGTGGGCATCAACGAGCCCTTTCGCAACTCCACCCCCGTGGGCGGGCTGGCCTGGCGCGAGCGCCTGATGCGACCGCCGGTGCTGGCGGCCGTGGTGTTGCTGCTGGCCGCCTTGGCGATCATCGTGGTGCCCGAGATCCACGAGGAGCGTGCCCCCGCCTCGGAGAGCGCGCAGCCCGCGGCTGCCGCAGCGGCGCCCACAGCCTCTGACAAGATCGTGGTCGAGTCGGTCACGCCCCTGATCGTCCCCTCGGTGCCGGCTCTTGCGGCACCTGCGGCCTCTGCCGCTTCGGCTTCCGCACCCACTCCCTCCCGTCCCGCTGCCTCGCAACCTGCGGCCTCGGCCGCCCGCCAGCCATGACCTCAAACTCATTGCCCATTCCCGGCGCCGCACCCCTGCCGCGCCGCTCGCGCCAGGCCCGCGTGGCCTGGGGCTCGCGCGTCGTCACCGTGGGCGGCGACGCGCCGGTGCGTGTGCAGTCCATGACCAACACCGACACCGCCGACGCGATTGCCACCGCCATCCAGGTCAAGGAATTGGCGGTGGCCGGCTCCGAGGTGGTGCGCATCACCGTCAATACCCCCGAGGCCGCGCAGCAGGTGCCCTATATCCGCGAGCAGCTCGATCGCATGGGCATCGACGTGCCGCTGGTGGGCGACTTCCACTACAACGGTCACCGCCTGCTCACTGAATTCCCCGCCTGCGCTGAGACCCTGTCCAAGTACCGCATCAACCCCGGCAACGTGGGCAAGGGCGACAAGCACGACAAGCAGTTCGCGCAGATGGTCGAAGCCGCCATGCGGTGGAACAAGCCGGTGCGCATCGGCGTCAACTGGGGCAGCCTGGATCAAGAGCTGCTCGCGCAGTTGATGGACGAGAACGGCCGTCGCCCCCAACCCTGGGACGCGAAGTCGGTGATGTACGAGGCCCTGATCACCTCGGCCGTCGACTCAGCCTCGCGCGCGGTCGCACTGGGCATGGACCCGAATCAGATCCTGCTGTCTTGCAAGGTCAGTGGCGTGCAGGACCTGGTCGCTGTCTACCGCGAGCTGGCCCGTCGCTGCGACTACGCCCTGCACCTGGGCCTGACCGAAGCCGGCATGGGCACCAAGGGCACGGTGGCCTCCAGCGTGGCCCTGGGCCTGCTGCTGCAAGAGGGCATCGGTGACACCATCCGCGTGTCGCTCACGCCGCAGCCGGGCGACTCGCGCACCCAAGAAGTGGTGATCGCCTCCGAGATCCTGCAGGCCCTGGGCTTGCGCAACTTCGTGCCCAGCGTCACCGCCTGCCCCGGGTGCGGTCGCACCACCAGCACCACCTTCCAGGAGCTGGCCAAGCAGATCGACGATTTCCTGCGCGCGCAGATGCCGGTGTGGCGCAAGCGTTATCCGGGCGTTGAAAATTTGAAAGTGGCCGTCATGGGCTGCATCGTCAACGGCCCCGGCGAGAGCAAGCATGCCGACATCGGCATCAGCCTGCCTGGCACCGGCGAAGCGCCGGCAGCGCCCGTCTACATCGACGGCGAGAAGGCCACCACGCTGCGTGGCGACACCATCGTCACCGATTTCCATCAGCTCGTCGAGACCTACATCGAAAAGCGCTTTGGTCAGACCGAGACCGCCTGAGTTTTTTCTTCCTGCATGACCGACACGCTCAAAGCCGCCAAGGCCCAGCCCCTGACCGCCGTCAAGGGCATGAACGACATCCTGCCGCCCGTCTCGGGCCAGTGGGAGTGGTTCGAGGAGACCGTGCGCGCCCTGATGGCGCGCTATGCCTACCGCAACATTCGCACGCCCATCGTCGAACCCACCGCGCTGTTCGTGCGGGGCCTGGGCGAAGTGACCGACATCGTCGAGAAGGAGATGTACTCCTTTGAAGATCGCCTCAATGGCGAGCACCTGACCCTGCGCCCCGAGAACACCGCCGGCGTGGTGCGCGCGGTGGCCGAACACTCGATGCTCTATGACGGTGGCAAGCGCCTGTACTACATGGGCCCCATGTTTCGCCATGAGCGCCCTCAGCGTGGACGCTATCGCCAGTTCCATCAGATCGGCGCCGAGGCCCTGGGCTTTGCGGGCCCCGATGTCGATGCTGAGATCATCCTGCTGGCCGATGCGTTGTGGCGCGAACTCGGTCTGTCGAACATCCGCCTGGAGATCAACAGCCTGGGCCAACCCGCCGAGCGCCGTCAGCACCGCGCCGAGCTGATCGCCTATTTCGAGCGCCATGCCGACCTGCTCGACGAAGACGCACGCCGCCGCCTGCATGCCAACCCTTTGCGTATCCTGGACACCAAGAACCCCGCGATGCAGCAGATGGTGCAGGGCGCGCCGCGCCTGATCGACTTTCTGGGCCCCGAATCGCTGGCGCACTTCAACGGCGTCAAGGCCATGCTCGATGCCAATGGCATCGCGTACACGATCAACCCGCGCCTGGTGCGCGGCATGGACTACTACAACCTCACCGTCTTCGAGTTCGTCACCGACAGCTTGGGCGCGCAGGGCACGATTTGCGCCGGCGGACGCTACGACGACCTGATCGCCCAGATCGGCGGCAAGCCGGCGCCGGCGGTGGGCTGGGCGCTGGGGGTCGAGCGCGTGCTCGAGCTGGTGCGCGAGCAGGGCGCTCCCATCCCCGAGCCGGTGCCCGATGCCTACGCCATCGTGCCCGACGCCGCGGCCATGCCGGTGGTCTTGCGCACGCTGCAGGCGCTGCGCGCCGCCGGCCTGAAGGTGCAGATGCATGCCGCCTCGGCCGAGGGCCTGGGCAGCATGAAATCGCAGTTCAAGAAGGGCGATGCGAGTGGCGCCCGCCATGCCCTGATCTTTGGCGCCGACGAACTGGCCGCTGGCGAGGTGACCGTCAAGTCCTTGCGCGATGGCGCCGGCACCCAGGCGCGTCATCCCCTGGCCGCCGCCGCGCAATGGGGCGCTGGCCTGAAGGCCTGAGCTTGGCGTGTCCCGGGCGGCGTGGCCGCCCTCACTACAATCAACGGCTTACCGCGAACACCTCATGGCCCAAAACCTCGACCTCGAAGAACAGGAGCAGCTTGCCCAGTTCAAGCACTTCTGGAACAAATACGGCAACCTCATCACCTGGGCGCTGATCGTTGTCCTGGGCAGCTTCGCGGGCTACAACGGCTGGAACCTCTGGCAGACCCGTCAGGCGGGCCAGGCCTCGGCCCTCTACGCCGAGGTCGAGCGCGCGGCCGCCACGGGCGATCAGGCGCGTGTGCAGCGTGCTTTCGACGACATCCGCGACAAATTCGCCGGTACCACCTACGCGCAGCAGGCCGCGCTGCTGGCCGCCCGCTCGATGCAGGAAAGCGGCAAGACCGACGCCGCCCGCGCCGCCCTGGCCTGGGTCGCCGAGAAGTCGTCGGATCCCGGCTACCAGTCCATCGCCCGCCTGCGCCTGGCGGGCCTGCTGGCCGATGCCAAGTCCTACGACGAAGCCCTGGCCCAGCTGGCCAAGCCCATGCCCCCCGAGTTCGAGCCGCTGGCGGCCGATCGCCGGGGCGACATCCTGCAACTGCAAGGCAAGCCCGCGCAGGCCAAAGCCGAATACCTCAAGGCCT
>CANGSD010000091.1 GCA_947455875.1 Comamonadaceae bacterium | reverse complement strand
CTGCCCCTGCTGCGTGCCTTCGGCGATCAACTGGATCGGGTGGTGGTGAGCCACCGCGACAACGATCACATCGGCGGCGCCGCCTCGGTACTCGCCCAGCACGAGGACGCCGAGCTGCTGTCCTCGATCGAGCATGGGCATCCGCTGGCAGTGCTGCACAGGCACACGCGCTGCCTGGCCGGCCAGCGCTGGACCTGGGACGGCGTGGGCTTCGAGTTCCTGCACCCGCGCGCGGCCGACTATGCGGTGCGCCCCGACAAGCCCAACACGGTCAGCTGCGTGCTGCGCATCACTGCACAAGCCGATGCCCAAGGGGCGTGCGCCCTGCTCACCGGCGACATTGAACGCGCGCAGGAACTGGCGCTGGTCAGTTCCCTGGGCGACACGCTGCGCTGCGAGCTGCTGCTGGTGCCCCATCACGGCAGCAAGACCTCGTCCAGTGACCTGTTCCTCGATGCGGTGCAGCCCCGGCTCGCGCTGGTTCAGGTGGGTTATCGCAATCGCTACGGTCACCCAGCGGAACCCGTCATGGCGCGCTATGCGCAGCGCGGCATCCCCGTGTTGACCTCGCCCGCATGTGGCGCGGCGGGGTGGTCGTCGAGCGCGCCCGATCAGGTGCGTTGCGAACGCGAGCAGGCCCGACGTTATTGGCACCACCGAAGCCCCTGAATTTCCGGCGCGCCTTGTACTTTCGGCCTGAATATTGCTAGTCTGTAGCTCAGGAGGCGCAGTCGCATGCACAAATTTGACGAAATGCTCGCCCGCGTATCCGGACCGGGTGTGATCGGCTTCGAGGGCGGGCCAGGCCCCGATGTGCGGCCGCACTACGCGGCCTACGCACGTTGGCTGGCGCAACAGACCAGCGGCTCCATGCGCGCGCGCCGCGACGAAGCCGAGATGATCTTTCGCCGTGTGGGCATTACCTTCGCGGTTTATGGCGCCAAAGACGAAGACGGCGCCGGCACCGAGCGTCTGATCCCCTTTGACCTGATCCCGCGCATCATCCCCGCGCACGAATGGCGCCAGCTCGAAAAAGGGCTGGTCCAGCGCGTCACCGCCCTGAACCGCTTTTTGCACGACGTCTATCACGAGCAAGAGATCCTCAAGGCCGGCCTGATCCCCGCCGACCAGGTGCTGGGCAACGCCCAGTTTCGCCAGGAGATGATGGGGGTCTACACCCCGCACCGCGTCTACTCGCACATCGCCGGCGTGGACATTGTGCGTGCGGCCAACGCCCAGGGCGAGGGCGAGTACTACGTGCTGGAAGACAACCTGCGCGTGCCCAGTGGCGTGAGCTACATGCTGGAAGACCGCCGCATGATGATGCGGCTGTTCCCCGAGCTGTTTAGCCAGCATCGCGTGGCGCCGGTGATGCACTACCCCGACTTGCTGCTCGAGACCCTGCGCGCCAGCGCCCAGCCCGGCGCGCCCGATCCGACGGTGGTGGTGCTCACGCCTGGCATGTACAACAGTGCCTACTTCGAGCACGCCTTCCTCGCGCAGCAAATGGGTGTCGAACTGGTCGAGGGGCAGGATCTGTTCGTCAAGGACCGCTATGTCTACATGCGCACCACCCGCGGCCCGCGCCGGGTCGACGTGATCTACCGGCGCATCGACGACGACTTCCTTGACCCCTCGGTGTTTCGCGCGACGTCCACCCTGGGCTGCCACGGCCTGGTGGACGCCTATGCTGCCGGCAACGTCACCATCTGCAATGCCATCGGCACCGGCGTGGCCGACGACAAATCGATCTACCCGTATGTGCCGCAGATGATCGAGTTTTATCTCGGTGAGAAGCCGATCTTGAACAACGTGCCCACCTATATGGGCCGCAAGCCCGAGGACCTGGCCTACATCCTGGCCCACCTGCCCGAGCTGGTGGTCAAAGAGGTGCATGGCGCCGGGGGCTACGGCATGCTGGTGGGTCCGGCCGCCACGAAGCAGGAGATCGAGGACTTCCGCCGCGTGCTGCAGGCCAACCCCGGCGGCTACATCGCGCAGCCCACGCTCAGTCTTTCGAGCTGCCCCACGTATGTGGAGGCGGGCATCGCGCCGCGTCACATCGACCTGCGGCCCTTCGTGCTTTCGGGCAAGCAAGTGCAGATGGTGCCTGGTGGGCTCACACGCGTAGCGCTTAAGGAAGGTTCTTTGGTGGTCAACTCCTCGCAGGGCGGCGGCACCAAGGACACCTGGATTCTCGAGGAGTGATGGCCCACCCCCGAAGCGCCTGCGGCGCCTCCCCCTCAAGGGGGCGCCACCTGCGGCCCGGCAAAGCCGGTTCCGCGCTGGCCCACGAATAGGACGTACATATGCTGTCTCGTACCGCTGATCATTTGTTCTGGATGTCTCGCTACACCGAGCGCGCGGAAAACACTGCGCGCATGCTGGACGTCAACTACCAGACCTCGCTGCTGCCGCAGTCGGCCGCAGTCGCCGAGCTGGGCTGGCAAGGGCTGCTGTCCATCAGCGAGCTGCTGCCCGCCTACACCGCCCGTCATGGCGATGTCACGCCCCGTGCGGTGATGGAGTTCATGGTTAAGGACGAAAACAATCCCTCGTCCATCGTGTCCTGCCTGCGCGCCGCGCGCGAGAACGCGCGGGCTGTGCGCGGCACGCTCACCACCGAGGTGTGGGAGACGCAAAACCAGACTTGGCTGGAAGTCAATCGCATGCTGGCCAGCGGTGAGTTCGAGCGCGATCCGGGCGTGTTCTTCGAGTGGGTGAAGTTTCGCTCGCACCTCTCGCGCGGTGTGACGGTGGGTACCATGCTGATGGACGAGGCCCTGCACTTCATGCGCCTGGGTACTTTTCTGGAGCGCGCCGACAACACGGCCCGTCTGGTCGATGTGAAGTTCCACGCGGTACAAAGCGACTTCTTTGGCGCTGCCACCTTGCAGGACCAAGAGTACGACTTCTATCACTGGAGCGCGATCTTGCGTAGCGTCTCGGGCTTCGAGGTCTATCGCAAGGTCTATCGTGATGTGATCCGACCCGAGCGCGTGGCTGAACTGCTGGTACTGCGCCCGGACATGCCGCGGTCTTTGCACGCCAGCATGAACGAGGTGGTGGCCAACCTGCGCATGGTCGCGGGCGATGACGCCTCCGACACCTTGCGCCACGCCGGTCGACTGCGCGCCGAGCTTCAGTACGCCAGCATCGAGGAGATTCTGGCCAATGGTCTGCATGCCTTCCTCACCCAGTTCCTGGACCGGGTCAATGCCTTGGGTGGTCGCATCAGCCGAGACTTCCTGGTGCCGCAGCTGGCCTGAGCCGCACGAGCCCCGAGTGGCGGGGAGGCGTGCCTGGGTTAGCATGGCCAGATGACCTCTACGCTGAAGATCGATTTCGTCTCCGACATCGCCTGCCCCTGGTGCGCCGTGGGTTTAGCCTCTTTGGAGCGGGCGCTGCAGCGCCTGCAGGCCGACGGCATCCACGCGCAGGTGCACTTCCAACCTTTTCAGCTCAATCCGCAGATGGGGCCCGAGGGTCAGGATCTGGCGGAACACCTCACGGAGAAATACGGCTCCACCCCCGCGCAGCAGGCTGCCAATTGGCAGGCTCTGTGCCAGCGCGCTGCGGCGGTGGGCTTCGAGTTCCGACCCGAGGGGCGCGGCCGCACCTGGAACACCTTCAAGGCACACCGCCTGCTGCATTGGGCGGGCGAGCAGGGCGAGGGCCCGCAACGCGATCTGAAGATGGCGCTGTTGCAAGCGTATTTCACACGCGGCGAGAACCCCTCAGACGACACCGTGCTGGTGCAAGCGGTGCAGACCGCAGGCCTGGATGCCGAGCGCGCCCGCGCCATTTTGGCCAGCGACGAGTACACGACGCAGGTGCGTGAGCGCCAGCGCTTTTACACGCAGGCGGGCATCAGCGCCGTGCCCTCGGTGATCATCAACGACCAGCACCTGGTGCAAGGCGGGCAGCCGCCCGAGGTCTTCGAGCAGGCCCTGCGGCAGATCGCCGCGCAGGCCGCTTAAGACGTAGCGCCGGCCGGCGCCTCGTAGGCCGACATCGGCACGCAGGCGCAAAACAGGTTGCGATCACCCCAGACGTTGTCCACCCGACCCACTGGCGGCCAGTATTTGGCGTGACGACGACCCTCGAGAACCGCCGCACCCGCCTCACGCGGGTAGGCATGCTGCCAGTCGCCGGTGAGCAAGCTTGCGGCGGTGTGCGGGGCGTGCTTCAGGGGGTTGTCCTCGCGCGGCCACTGGCCCGACTCGATGGAGCGGATCTCTTCGCGGATCGCGATCATCGCGTCGATAAAGCGATCGAGTTCCTCCAGCGTCTCGCTCTCGGTGGGCTCCACCATCAGCGTGCCCGCTACCGGGAAGCTCAGGGTCGGCGCGTGAAAACCGTAGTCGATCAGGCGCTTGGCCACGTCTTCAGCGGTGACGCCGCTGGTGTCCTTGAGCGGGCGCAAGTCCAGAATGCACTCGTGGGCCACTCGCCCGTTGTCGCTGGCGTACAGCGTGGGGTAATGCGGGGCCAGTCGCTTGCTGATGTAGTTGGCCGACAGGATCGCCACCTCGGTGGCTTGGCGAAGCCCTTCGGGGCCCATCATGCGGCAGTACATCCAGCTAATCGGCAGCACCGCCGCATTGCCCAAGGGCGCAGCGGATACCGCGCCCACGCGGTGCGGATTCGCTTCGATAGCTTGGCCCGAAGCCGCGTCGCCTGTCGCATGGCCAGGCAGGAAAGGCACCAGGTCCTCCACCACGCACACCGGACCCACGCCTGGGCCGCCGCCGCCGTGCGGGATGCAGAAGGTCTTGTGCAGGTTCAGGTGCCTCACATCGCCGCCGAACTCGCCGGGCGCGGCCACGCCCACCAGCGCGTTCATATTGGCGCCGTCCACATAGACCCGTCCACCGTGTTGATGCACCAGCGCACACAGGTCCTTGACCTGGGTCTCGAAGACACCGTGTGTGCTGGGGTAGGTGATCATCACCGCCGCCAGGTGGTCGCTGTGTTGCTCGCATTTGGCGCGCAGGTCGTCCATGTCGACGTTGCCGTGTTCGTCGCAGGCGGTCACGACCACCTGCATGCCCACCATCTGCGCGCTGGCCGGGTTGGTGCCGTGGGCGCTGGAGGGGATCAGGCAGATGTTGCGGTGGCCCTGGCCATGGGCCTGGTGGTAGGCCTGGATCACCAGCAGCCCTGCGTATTCACCTTGCGAGCCGGCGTTGGGCTGCAGGCTGATGCCGCTGTAGCCGGTGGCTTCGCACAGCCATTGGCGCAGCTGCCGATCCAGCTGGGCATAGCCTTGCAGCTGCTCGCTGGGCGCAAAGGGGTGGACCTGTGCAAACTCGGGCCAGGTGATGGGGATCATCTCGCTGCTGGCGTTGAGCTTCATGGTGCAGCTGCCCAGCGGGATCATGCTGCGGTCGAGCGCCAGGTCTTTGTCGCTCAGGGCGCGGATGTAGCGCAGCATGCCGGTTTCGCTCTGGTGGCTGTGGAACACCGGGTGGGTGAGGAAGTCGCTGCTGCGGCGCAGCTCCAGCGGGATCAGGCTCTCGATGCCGCTTTCGTGGTCGGCCACGCTGGGCAGGGTCTGGCCGGGCGCGGCGAAAAAGCCCCACAGCTGTTCGATGTCTTGGCGGCTGCTGGTTTCGTCCAGGCTGATGCCCAGGGCCTGCGGGCCCAGGCGGCGCAGGTTGCAGCGGTGCTGCAGGGCGCGCTGCAGCACCGCTTCGGTGGCAGCGCCTGTGTGCACATGCAGGGTGTCAAAGGCAAATGGATTGCGCACATCCAGGCCCAGGCTGCGCAAGCCGCGCGCCAGGATCGCGGTGTAGCTGGCCACCCGCTGGGCGATGCGGGTCAGGCCGGCTGGGCCGTGATAGACCGCGTACATGCTGGCCACCACCGCGGGCAGCACCTGGGCGGTGCAGATGTTGGAGGTGGCTTTTTCGCGGCGGATGTGCTGCTCGCGGGTTTGCAGGGCCAGGCGGTAGGCG
>CANGSD010000090.1 GCA_947455875.1 Comamonadaceae bacterium | reverse complement strand
TGCCTGCGGCGGCGGCAGCCCGGGCCGCCGCCTCGGCGTCGCCCAAGTAGGCGCGCCGGATCGGGCGCAGGTCGGCATCGAGCTCATAGACCAGGGGGATGCCATTGGGGATGTTCAGGCCCACGATGTCTTCGTCGGAGATGCCATCGAGGTACTTGACCAGGGCTCGGATCGAATTGCCGTGGGCGGCCACCAGCACCCGTTGGCCCGACCGGATCGCCGGGGCGATGGCTTCGTTCCAGAACGGCAGCACGCGGGCCACGGTGTCTTTCAGACACTCGGTCAGGGGCACTTGGGAGGGGGCCAGGTCGGCATAGCGCCGGTCACCGCGCTCGCAGCGCGGGTCGATGGGGGTCAAGGGCGGCGGGGGGGTGTCGTAGCTGCGGCGCCAGACCAGCACCTGTTGGTCGCCGTATTCGCGTGCGGTCTCGGCCTTGTTCAGACCCTGCAGGGCGCCGTAATGACGCTCGTTCAGGCGCCAGGAGTGTTGCACCGGCAGCCAGGTGCGATCGAGTTCGTCCAGGCAGTGCCACAGGGTGTGGGTGGCCCGCTTGAGGACGCTGGTGAAGCACAGGTCGAAGTCGTAGCCCTCGGCCCGCAGCAGGCGACCGGCGTCCTGGGCCTGCTGGATGCCGGTGGGCGTGAGGTCGACATCGGTCCAGCCGGTGAAGCGGTTTTCGAGGTTCCAGGTCGATTCGCCATGGCGAATCAGCACGAGTTTGTACATGGGCAAGTGCCTGTCAGGCTAAAGGGCAAAGCCAAGATTCTAGAATCGAGGGCTGTTTGCCTGCCTGCAAGGATTTTTGTGAATTTCATCATCGACAACTGGATGCTTCTCTCGGTAGCGATCACCTCGGGGGCGATGCTTCTTTGGCCCGTGTTGCGCGGTGCCGGCGGCCCGGGGCTCAATCCCACTGCCGCCGTGCAGTTGATCAACCGCGACAAGGCGGTGGTGATCGATGTGGGCGACGACGCTGAATTTGCGGCCGGTCATGTGGGGGGCGCGCGTCATGTGCCCCTGGCGCAGCTGGAGTCGCGGCTGCCCGAGGTGGCCCGCAACAAGGCTGTGCCGCTGCTGCTGGTGTGCGCCAGCGGGGGTCGCGCCCAGCGCGCCCAGGGGATGGCCCGCAAGCTCGGGTACGACAACGCCCAGGTCCTGGCCGGTGGCCTGCGGGCCTGGAAAGAGGCGAATCTGCCCTTGGAAAAAGCCTGAAGGACCCCGCCATGCCCCCGATTCGGATGTACACCACCGCCGTCTGCCCCTATTGCCAGCGCGCCAAGCAGCTGCTCAAGGCGCGCGGCGTCGAGCAGATCGAGGAGATCCGCATCGACCTCGACGCGCAAGCGCGTGATCACATGATGCAAATCACCGGCCGACGCACCGTGCCCCAGATCTTCATCGGCGAGACCCATGTGGGCGGCTGCGACGACCTGGTCGCCCTCGATGGCCGCGGCGGCCTGATGCCCCTGCTGCAAGGCGCCTGAGATAATCGAAAACTTCCCAAGAAAGCAAGCCATGGCCGATACCCAGGACCCCGTCTTCCACATCCAGCGCGTCTACCTGAAAGAGGCCTCGCTCGAGCAACCGAACTCTCCCGCCATCCTGTTGGAGCAGGAGCAGCCCACGGTCGATATCCAACTGGGTATTGAGGCCGGTCAGGTGGCAGACGGCGTGTACGAGGTCTGCGTCACTGCCACGGTCACCACCAAGATCGCCGATCGCACGGTGTTCCTGGTCGAGTGCAAGCAGGGCGGCATCTTCGAGGTCCGCAACATCCCCGAAGACCAGCTGGGCGCCATCATGGGCATCGCCTGCCCGCAGATCGTCTATCCCTATCTGCGTGCCAGCGTGGCTGACATCATCTCCCGCGGGGGCTTCCCGCCGGTGCATCTGTCCGAGATCAACTTCCAGGCGATGTTCGAGCAGCAACAGGCGCAGGACGCGCAAAAGCCCCTGGGCAGCATCATCACCCAGGCCTGATCGGGCCCCGGTGGCTGCGCGATGCGCCCCCACGTCCGCTCACTCCGTGTAGCGTCCTGCCCCCCGAGGGCGCCCTCGCGCCTTGGGGCGGCCCGGCGGCGCTCATGAAGATCCTGGTCCTCGGCGCGGGAGCCTGGGGCACGGCCTTGTCGGTCAGTGCCGCCGCGCGCCATGACCTCACCCTGTGGGCGCGTGACCCGCAGCAGGCCAGTGCCCTGTGCGCCGACCGCGAAAACCGCCGTTACCTCCCGGGCATCGCCTTGCCCCCGCGCATCACCGTGCGCGAGGGCGCGCCCGTCGCATCGCTGGCGCAGGGGCATGACCTGGTGGTGATTGCCACACCGATGGCGGGCCTGCGGGGTCTGCTGGCCGAACTGGCCGGTGTGGCGATGCCCGTGACCTGGCTGTGCAAAGGCTTCGAGGCGGGCGGCGAGCCCCCGCGCGGCTTGCTGGGGCATGAGATCCAGGCCGAGGTGGCCCCGGGTCTGGCTGCGGGCGCCCTCAGCGGGCCCAGCTTCGCCTCGGAAGTGGCGCGTGGCCAGCCAACCGCCCTGGTCGCCGCTAGTCCGCAGGCCGCCGTGCGTGATTCCCTGGTGGCTGCTTTTCACAGCCCCAGCCTGCGGGTGTATGCGAATGACGATTGGGTGGGGGTGGAGGTGGGTGGCGCGGTCAAGAACGTGCTGGCCATCGCCACCGGCCTGTGCGACGGTCTCGGTCTGGGGCTCAATGCGCGCGCTGCTTTGATCACGCGCGGGCTGGCCGAGATCACCCGACTGGGCCTGGCCCTGGGCGCGCGCGCCGAGACCTTCATGGGCCTGTCCGGCCTGGGCGATCTGGTGCTGACCGCCACGGGCGATCTCAGTCGCAACCGGCAGGTGGGCCTGCAACTGGCCCAGGGACGCACCCTGGCGCAGGCCGTGCAGTCGCTCGGTCATGTGGCCGAGGGCGTGTACTGCGCGCGTACCGTGGTGCAAAGGGCGGCCAGCTTGGGGGTGGACATGCCGATCGCGCGCGCGGTGGTGGCTTTGCTCGATGGCGCGCTCACGCCGCAAGCCGCATTGGCCGACCTCATGGGACGCGAGGCGCGCGCCGAGCGCTGAGTGCAGGCGTCGGCTCAGGCCAGGTGGGCCAGGGCGTCATGCAGCGCCGTGCCGGCATCGGGGCGCACCACACGGGCCACTTCACGCCCGTCCTTGAGAAAGATCAGCGTCGGCCACAGCTTGACCCCATAGGCGCGCCCCAGCGGACGGCCCTTGCCATCTTCGATCTTCAGGTGCGTCAGTCCGGGGTGGCCCTGTAGCGCCTGCGTAATGGCGGGCTGCGCGCCCTGGCACCAACTGCACCAGTTCGTGCCGAACTCGAGTACGGTGGCGCCGGGCAGGGCCTGCGCCTCGTCGTGGGTGAGCGTTTGCGGGGTGTAGGGCAGGGTCATGGGCGTTATTTTGACGCGGGCGCTAGGTTGCTGGCGGCGCCTGCAGCGGCCACAGGGAGCACCTGCGAAAATACGCGGTTTGGCGTGCCAAGGAAGTCTGATGCCTGCGGTGATCCCTGTTGTCGATGTCGAGTACGAGCAGCCCTCGGGTGCCAGCTGTGACACCCGCCGTGCCTGGGCCCGTGTGCCGCCCGAGCCGTCGCCGGCCGAGCGCAGCGCGCTCAAAGACCGTATCCGGGCCCTGCTCAAGGCGCGCAATGCGGTCATGGTGTCTCACTACTACGTGCACCCGGACCTGCAAGATTTGGCCGAGGAGACCGGCGGCCTGGTCAGTGATTCGCTGGAGATGGCGCGCTTTGGCCGCGACCATCCGGCGCAGACCCTGGTGGTGTCAGGCGTTCGCTTCATGGGCGAGACCTCCAAGATTCTTTCGCCTCACAAGCGCGTGCTGATGCCGGACCTGGATGCGACCTGCTCGCTGGATCTGGGTTGCCCGGTGAGTGATTTCAGCGCGTTTTGCGACCAGCATCCGGATCGCACGGTGGTGGTCTATGCCAACACCAGTGCCGCAGTGAAAGCGCGCGCCGACTGGCTGGTCACCTCCAGTTGCGCGCTGGACATCGTGCGCGCGCTCAAGGACCAGGGGCACAAACTGCTGTGGGCGCCGGACCGCCATCTGGGCAGCTACATCCAGCGCGAGACCGGCGCCGACATGGTGATGTGGAACGGCTCGTGCATCGTGCACGACGAATTCAAGGCCTTCGAGCTGGAGGCCCTCAAGCGAGAGCATCCGCAGGCCAAGGTGCTGGTGCATCCGGAGTCACCCGCCGATGTGGTGGCTCTGGCTGACGCGGTGGGCTCGACCTCGGGCATCCTCAAGGCGGCCCGCGAGATGGACGCGCGCGAATTCATCGTCGCCACCGACAACGGGATGATGCACAAGCTGCGCACGCTCAATCCCGACAAGGTGTTCATTGAGGCGCCCACGGCGGGCAACAGCGCTACATGCAAAAGCTGCGCGCACTGCCCCTGGATGGCGATGAACAGCCTGGCGGATGTGGCACGGGTGCTGGAGACCGGTGAGAACGAGGTGTTTGTCGACCCCGCATTGGGCGAGCGCGCGCGGCTGCCGATTGACCGCATGCTGGCCTTCACCCAGGGGCTCAAGGATGGACGCGCGCCGGGGTCGCTGGTGCCGAATATCGGCGCAGCCTGAAACGTCGCGCGCCAGGTTTCAGGCGGCTGCCCGAACCCCTGCTTGCCCCGTGCGCAAGATGGTGGGCACAGCCTTGTCCAACATCTTCGGGTAGTCGCGGCTGTAATGCAGGCCGCGGCTCTCGTGACGCATCATGGCCGACATCACGATCAGATCGGCCACTTGCACCAGATTGCGTAACTCGAGCAAGTCACGCGTGACGTGGAAGGCGCTGTAGAACTCCTGGATCTCGTGTTGCAGCAAGGCGATGCGCCGCGCCGCGCGCTCCAGGCGCTTGTTGGTGCGCACGATGCCCACGTAGTCCCACATGAAGCGGCGCAGTTCGTCCCAGTTGTGGGAGATGACCACCGCTTCGTCGGCATCGGTCACCCGGCTGTCGTCCCAGGCCGGCACCGGCGGCGCCGGGGGCAGGGAGTGGGCCAGGATGTCCGCAGTGGCCGAGCGCGCGAACACCATGCATTCGACCAGCGAGTTGCTGGCCAGTCGGTTGGCGCCGTGCAAGCCGGTGTAGGTGGTCTCGCCAATCGCATGCAGCCCATCGAGCTCGGTGCGGCCGGACAGGTCGGTTTGCACGCCGCCGCAGGTGTAGTGGGCGGCGGGCACCACGGGAATCGGCTCGCGCGTGATGTCGATGCCCAGCTCCAGGCAGCGCGCCTGAACGTTGGGGAAATGTTCGCGGATGAATTCGGGGCTCTGGTGCGAGATGTCCAGGTGCACGCAGTCCAGGCCGTGCTTTTTCATCTCGAAGTCGATGGCCCGGGCCACCACATCGCGCGGCGCGAGTTCGGCGCGCGGATCGTGCGCCGGCATGAAGCGGGTGCCATCGGGCAGCAAGAGGCGTCCGCCCTCGCCACGCACGGCTTCGGTGATGAGGAAATTCTTGACGTGCGGGTGGTACAGGCAGGTCGGGTGGAACTGGATGAATTCCATGTTGACCACGCTGCAGCCCGCGCGCCAGGCGGCGGCGATGCCGTCGCCCGTGGCGGTGTCGGGGTTGGTGGTGTAGAGGTAGACCTTGCCCGCACCGCCGGTGGCCAAGATGGTGTGCGGCGCGCGAAAGGCCACCACCTCGTCGCGCGTTTCATCCAGCGCGTACAGGCCCAGGCAACGCTGCGGCGACAGGCCGATCTTGCCGGCGACGATCAGGTCCACCAGCATGTGGTGCTCGAACAGCGTGATGTTGGGGGTGCGACGCACATGCTCGATCAGCGTTTGCTGCACGGAGGCGCCAGTGGCATCCGTCACGTGCACGATGCGTCGCGCGCTATGCCCGCCTTCGCGCGTGAGGTGAAGCTGTCCGTTCTCCAGCGAGAAGGGCACACCCAGCGACCGCAGCCACTCGATGC
>CANGSD010000089.1 GCA_947455875.1 Comamonadaceae bacterium | reverse complement strand
CCGATGCCGACCTCTTGCTGCACGTGGTGGATGCCGCCAGCCCGGGCTTCCCCGAGCAAATTGCGCAGGTGCAGGCCGTGTTACACGAGATTGGCGCGGGCCAGGTGCCTCAGGTGCTGGTTTTCAACAAGATCGACGCCCTGGCGCCCAGCCAGCGCCCGCGCCAGATGCAGGATCATTTCGACCTGGAGGGCCGCTTGGTGCCCCGTCTGTTCGTCAGCGCCCGCACGGGCGAGGGCCTGCCGCAGCTGCGCCAGGCCTTGGCGGCCCAGGCCCAGGCTGCGCACCGACCGGGTGCCGAAATGGCCCCTCAATCCCCCGACACGCAGGAGGCACAAGCCTGATTAGGCACAATGCCTGCCTGAAGCCATGAGACCCATGCGAATGAACTTTTCATTTCCCAGCCTGCGCGCACGCCTGCGGGGCATGTTCAACCTGAACGACCCCCGTTGGGGCCGCGGCGGCGACGACACCCGTGCCGAGAACAACCGCCCCGAGCCCCCCCGGCCCGATCCCGGCCGCCCCGAGGGCGAGCGCCCGGAGGGCAGCGGCTCACGCGGCCCCAATCCCGGCCCGCCGGACCTCGACGAACTCTGGCGCGATTTCAATCGCAAGCTCGGCGGCCTGTTTGGCGGCCGCCCCGGTGGCGGCAAAGGCGGTGGCACAGGCGGTGGTGGTGGCGGCTTCCAACCCGACATGAAGAGCGCGGGCATCGGCGCTGGCCTGGTGGCTGCCGTGGTCGTCCTGATCTGGCTGGGCACCGGCTTCTTCATCGTGCAGGAAGGCCAGCAGGCGGTCATCACCCAGTTCGGCCGCTACCAGTCCACCGTCGGTGCCGGCTTCAACTGGCGCCTGCCGTACCCCATTCAGCGCCATGAGATGGTGATGGCCACCCAGATCCGCTCGGTGGACATCGGCCGCGACACCGTGATCCGGGCTACCGGCCTGCGCGAGTCGGCCATGCTCACGCAAGACGAGAACATCGTTGAGATCAAGTTTGCCGTGCAGTACCGCCTCAAGGACGCCCGAGCCTGGCTGTTCGAGAGCAAGAACCCGGTGGAAGCCGTGGTGCATGCCGCCGAGACGGCGGTGCGCGAGGTGGTGGGCAAGATGCGCATGGACTCGGCTCTCGCCGAGGAGCGCGACCAGATCGGTCCGCGCGTGCGCGATCTCATGCAGGTGATTCTTGATCGCTACAAGCTGGGCGTCGAAGTGGTGGCGGTCAACCTGCAGCAGGGCGGTGTACGACCGCCCGAGCAGGTGCAGGCCTCTTTTGACGACGTGCTCAAGGCCGGTCAGGAGCGCGAGCGCGCCAAAAACGAGGCGCAGGCCTATGCCAACGATGTGATCCCGCGTGCCGTGGGTTCCGCCTCGCGTCTGAAGGAAGAAGCCGACGCCTACAAGGCCCGTATCGTCGCGCAAGCCCAGGGTGATGCGCAGCGCTTTCGCTCGGTGCTCACCGAGTACCAGCGGGCCCCCCAAGTCACGCGTGACCGCATGTACCTGGACGCGATGCAGCAGATCTACTCCAACGTGAACAAGGTCATGATCGACTCGCGCCAAGGGTCCAACCTCCTGTACCTGCCGCTGGACAAGCTGATGCAGCAAGTGGCCAGCGGGGAGGGTGCGCCCGCCGCGGTGGCGCCACCCGCGCCGGCTCCGGCGGCTCCGCCCGCCGCCAATGACCCGCGTGCGCGGGATGGCAACAACACCCGCGGCCGCGAACGCGAATCGCGCTGAACGGGGAGCGACACCATGAACCGAATTGGACTCTGGATTTCCACCGCGCTGGTCGCCCTCGTGCTGCTCAGCTCCACCCTGTTCGTCGTCGACCAGCGCCAGTTCGGCGTGGTCTACGCGCTGGGTCAGATCAAGGAAGTGATCACCGAACCGGGCCTGCACTTCAAGCTGCCGCCCCCGTTCCAGAACGTGAGCTACATCGACAAGCGCTTGCTCACGCTGGACAGCGCCGACACCGAACCCATGCTCACCGCCGAAAAGCAGCGCGTGGTGATTGACTGGTTCGTGCGCTGGCGTATCAGCGATCCCTCGCAGTACATCCGTAACGTGGGCCTGGACGAGGCCGCGGGCGCCAACCAGCTCAATCGTGTGGTGCGCAACGCCTTCCAGGAAGAGATCAACCGCCGCACCGTGCGCGAGCTGCTCTCCACCCGGCGCGAGCAGCTGATGGCCGACGTCAAGCGCGAGGTGCAGGAAGTGGTCAAGGGCGCCAAGCCCTGGGGCGTGGACGTGGTGGACGTGCGTATCACGCGCGCCGACTATGTCGAGGCCATCACCGAATCCGTCTACCGCCGCATGGAGGCCGAGCGCAAGCGCGTGGCCAACGAGCTGCGCTCCACCGGCGCCGCCGAGGGCGAGAAGATCCGCGCAGACGCCGACCGCCAGCGCGAGGTCGCCGTGGCCAATGCCTACCGCGACGCCCAGAAGATCAAAGGCGAGGGCGATGCCGAAGCCGCGCGCATCTACAACGAAGCCTTCGGACGCGATCCGCAGTTTGCCCAGTTCTATCGCAGCCTGGATGCCTACAAGGCCAGCTTCGGCCGCAAGGGCGATGTGATGGTGCTGGATCCGTCCTCCAGCGAGTTCTTCCGCAACTTCCGTGGGGCGGGCGCCGGTTCGGCCGCCCCCGCCGCTCCCGCGCGCAAATAAGGCGCGGCGTGTCGTCCGAGGTGTTGTGGGCGGCACTCGCCCTGGTGCTGGTGTTCGAGGGCCTGCTGCCGCTGGTGGCACCCGGACGCTGGCGCAGCACCTTCGAGCGGCTGGTGCTTTTGCGTGACGGCCAGCTGCGTTTCTTTGGTCTCCTGAGCGTGGCCTTGGGGCTGGCGCTGCTGGCGTGGGTCACGGCGGCCTGAGCCGTTCCGGGGGGCCTGTGGCGGCCCGGTAAACTACCGCTTTTAACAGCCCCTCATTTTCATGTCCGCCTGGGTCCTGCCGGATCACATCGCCGATGTATTGCCCTCCGAGGCCCGGCACATCGAAGAGCTTCGACGCGAACTGCTCGACACGGCCCGTGGCTATGGCTACGAGCTGGTCATGCCGCCCCTGCTCGAACACCTGGAGTCGCTCCTGTCGGGAACGGGCGAGGCCCTGGACCTGCAGACCTTCAAGCTGGTCGACCAGCTCTCGGGCCGGATGATGGGCCTGCGGGCCGACACCACGCCCCAGGTCGCCCGCATCGACGCCCACCTGCTCAATCGCGCCGGCGTGACCCGCCTGTGCTACTGCGGCCCGGTGCTGCACACCCGCCCGGGTCGGCCGCACGCCACCCGTGAGCCCCTGCAGTTCGGCGCCGAGATCTATGGCCACGCCGGGCTGGAGGCCGACCTCGAGGCCCTGACGCTGGCCCTCGATTGCCTGCGCGCCACCCAGGTGGGCGAGCTGACCGTGGACATGGCCGATGCGCGCCTGGTGCGCGCCCTGCTGGCAGGCCTGCCAGTGGATGGTGCGGTGTTGGCGCAGGTGCATGCCGCCTTGGCCGCTAAGGACGCCAGCGCGCTGGCCAGCCTGACCCGCGACTTCCCCGCCGCCTCCCGCGACGGCCTGGCGGCCTTGGTCACCCTGTATGGCGACGCGTCGGTGCTGGACGAGGCCGAGCGACGTCTGCCCGCCACGCCCCTGGTGCGCGAAGCCCTGGCCAATCTGCGTTGGCTGGCTGGCCATCTGGAGGGCGCGCGTGTGAGCTTTGACTTGGCCGATCTGCGTGGCTATGCCTACTACACCGGCGCGCGCTTTGCGATCTACGCCCCCGGTGGCAGCGACGCTCTGGTGCGCGGTGGCCGCTATGACGAAGTCGGTGCGGTGTTCGGTCGTAACCGGCCCGCCGTCGGTTTCAGTCTGGACCTGCGCGAGCTGGTGGCGGTGGCCGCCCGTCGGCCCCTGCGTGCCGCGATTCGCGCGCCCTGGGGCGAAGAGCCCGCGCTGCGCGCCGCGATTGCCAGCCTGCGTGCGCAGGGCGAGACCGTCGTGTGTGTGCTTCCGGGCCACGAGAGCGAGGTCGATGAATTCCACTGTGACCGCGAGCTGACCCGACAGGGCGCGGTCTGGACTGTGCGCAGCCTGTGAGCGTGCAGTCCATCCCCTTTTCCAACGAGTGATTCGATGAACAAGACAACTGGTCGTAACGTGGTCGTGGTGGGCACCCAGTGGGGCGACGAGGGCAAGGGCAAGCTGGTCGACTGGCTGACCGAGATGGCCCAGGGCGTGGTGCGCTTCCAAGGCGGCCACAACGCCGGTCACACGCTGGTGATCAACGGCGTGAAGACCGCGCTGCACCTGATCCCCTCGGGCATCATGCGTCCGGGCGTGAAGTGCTACATCGGCAACGGCGTGGTGTTGTCGCCGGCCAAGCTGTTCGAAGAAATCGCCGGTCTGGAAAAAGCAGGCGTTGAAGTGCGATCGCGTCTGCGTATCTCCGAGGCCTGCCCCTTGATCCTGCCGTTTCATGCGGCCCTGGATATCGCCCGCGAGGCCCTGCGCGAAAAAGGCGGCACCGAGAAGATCGGCACCACCGGCCGCGGCATCGGCCCCGCCTACGAAGACAAGATCGCCCGCCGCGCGCTGCGTGTTCAGGACTTGAAACATCCCGAGCGCTTCGCCGAAAAACTCAAGGTGGTCCTGGAGCTGCATAACCACGTGCTCACCACCTTCTTGAGTGCGCCTGCCATCGACTACCAGACCACCCTGGACGAGGCGCTGCGCCTGGGTGAGCAGCTGCGGCCCATGATGGCCGATGTCTCGCGCGAGCTCAATGAGGCCCACCGCAACGGCGCCAATCTGTTGTTCGAGGGCGCGCAGGGCACGCTGCTCGATGTCGACCACGGCACCTACCCCTACGTCACCTCCAGCAATTGCGTAGCCGGCAACGCCGCGGCTGGCTCCGGTGTGGGCCCGGGCATGCTGCACTACATCCTGGGCATCACCAAGGCTTATTGCACGCGCGTGGGCGGCGGACCGTTCCCCACCGAGCTCGATTGGGAAAAGCCGGGCACCGTGGGCTATCACCTGGCCACCGTCGGGGCCGAGAAGGGCACGACCACCGGCCGCTCACGTCGCTGCGGCTGGTTCGATGCGGCACTGCTCAAACGAAGCGCGCAGGTCAATGGCCTGTCGGGTCTGTGCATCACCAAGCTGGACGTGCTCGATGGCATCGAGGCGCTGCAACTGTGCACCGGCTACGAGCTCGATGGCGAGACCACCGACATCCTGCCCCTGGGCGCCGACGAGATCGCCCGCTGTAAGCCGATTTACGAAACGATGGAAGGCTGGACCGACAGCACCGTGGGCGTGACCGACTACGACAAGCTGCCGGTGAATGCGCGCCTGTATTTGCAGCGGATCGAGCAGGTCACCGGCGTGCCCATCGCCATGATCTCGACCAGCCCGGACCGCGACCACACAATCATGATGCGACACCCTTATCTCGCGGAATAAGGGCCCACCCCCGAGGCGCCTTTGGCGCCTCCCCCCTCAAGGGGGCGCCGCCGGCGGACTGGCGGAGCCAGATCCGCGGTGGCCCGCGAAGGGGAGAGGGGAGACCTTGGGCGTGCAGACAGACGACTAGAACGAAGGAGACCTGCGACATGTTGACCGAAGACGGCAAGCACCTGTATGTCAGCTACGACGAGTACCACAACCTGATCGAGAAGCTCGCGATCCGGGTGCATCAGTCAGGCTGGGAATTCGACACCATCCTGTGTCTGGCACGTGGGGGCATGCGCCCCGGCGACATCCTCAGTCGCATCTTCGACAAGCCGCTGGCCATCATGTCGACCAGCTCCTACCGCGCCGAGGCCGGCACGGTGCAGGGCAATCTGGACATCGCTCGCTACATCACCACGCCCAAGGGCGAGATCGCCGGCCGCGTGCTGCTGGTGGACGATCTGGCTGATTCAGGCCACACCCTGCACAAGGTGGTGGATATGCTGAAGAACAACTACAAGCCCATCACCGAGTTG